>JAGVEK010000050.1 GCA_020058315.1 Candidatus Zixiibacteriota bacterium | reverse complement strand
TTGAACCACGGCATCTGGTCTGGTCCGGTGCAGGTTTCAGTTACCGACCCGCTGGGCAACGAGAACACCGTCCAGACTTCGGATCTTTACATTCTTGATATGAACGCCGATCAGGCGATGGTCGTGGATCCGGCCTGGGGTGATTACCTCACCGGTGCCAAGATGATCCTGACGGCCCGGAAGCTGACCTCCGGAACCATAACCTCGGTGGATTTCTACTACGATGCGACTCCCACCGGGGCGGGAACGAAGATCGGCACCGACAACAGCGCGACGGGAGATGTGTTCAGCTTTGAATGGGATCTCTCGGCCGTGACCGAAGGTGAGAAGTACGTGTGGGCCAAGACGACGGGCGGCGATACACGGCGCGTGTTTGTGATCGTTGCCAAGACGCCCACCAACATCGTGATCGACATCTCTCGGACCGATTACCATGCGCGCATCGTGGCTAATGACACGCTGCTCTTTGTCGGCGGGCGCGTCGATCTCTGCCTGGATCGCGCTTCGATCAGCAACATCGAGACCGTGGGTATCGACTCGGTGGTGTTCGGTTACCGCCGTGGCGATGCGCCCGGCAACTCCATCCCCGCCTACCCGGATACTGAACATGGTTGGGTGCGGATCAACGCTGATCGTTACGGATCGCTGTGCGTGGATTGGTTCGCCTGTGACTCGGTTGCCGAGACCTGCGAGGATGGTCGTTACGCGGTCGCGGCCTGGGTGTACGACAAGGCGGGCAATGTCAACCATTCGGAGAAGTTGGTCCACTTCATGATCGATTGCACCGAGCCGTACAGTGAGGTTGTTGACATCGAAGGCGATGAGACGTTCGGTGATTGCCATGAGACGATCGGTGGCGCAAAGGTTCCCATCACAGCAGTAGTCGTCGATGACCGCTCCTGCGCGGGATCCGAGCCACAGTGGAACTCAGGCGCCAAGCTGCTCCAGTTCTTTGCCGGTCAGTGTGGCGAAGGAGCCACAGCCGGTGGAGCTGCTGACATCGTGTTCGTGATCGACTACTCCGGTTCGATGAGTGAAGAGATCAGCAAAGTACAGGCGGAGGTCACGTCATTCGCCACCAGCCTGTCGACGAGCGGTGTCGATTTTGCCCTCGGGCTTGTCGAAGCCTGTTCGCCGATGACTGTTGCGCAGGCGCTGACAACGAACGTCAGTACTTTCAACAGTGCAGTGAACAGCGCCGGATGCAGCGGCAGTGTGCAGTCGTACGACGCCATGACCGGCATCTCCAACGGGACGATCAATGTTGGATTCCGGCCCGGCGCCAAGAAGTTCATTATCCTGATCACCGACACATCGCCGGAGACCGGGACGGCCAGCTCGATCGAATTCTGCAGCACGCCCAACCCGACGGAAGAGGCCACCGTGGCAAGTACCGTGTCGGGCGCGAGCGTGACTCTCTTCGCCATCGTCGAGACGCCGACCGACCCGAGCTACTCTGGCTCATGCGCCGCGGAAGATCAGAACGCGTATGATCAGATCGTGACGGCGACATCCGGTTCGTTCTACGATCTGGATGCCTCCAGCTACGCGGTGTTGTTCTCGCAGATCTCGGCGGACATCGTCAGAACGCTCGGTTCGACCGAGACCCCGCTGTCTGTGGTCTTCCAGGAAACAGTAGCGAGCCCGGAACCGCAGGAAACGGTCTATTGGAACACGACCGGTCTTTTGCCCGGCACGTACTGTGTATGGACGCGGGCTGAAGATTCCGTGGGCAATGTCTACGTTTCGAACCCGGTGGAAGTCTGCATCGTCGACAAGACCGCGCCAGTCGCGTGGATCGCCGGCTTTGGGATGTCGACCGACGAGCACATGATTCATGACCAATACAAGATCTACGCGCGGTCGTGGGCCACTGATATCCACGGCATGATGTTCCAGAGCAAGAAAAGCGGCGACCCTGACTGGGTAACCATCGGGATCGCGAGCAAGATCGATGGCGATTCGAGCTTCTGGATGACATCGTGGAACCCGTGCGGTCTCAGCGGGAATTACTCGCTGCGCGCCGTGCCGACCGACAAGGTGAGCAACTCCGATCCGAGCAAGCAGCCGATACTCGCTATCCTTCTGGACGGCGCGTGCGGTCTGACCCTGCCAGAAGAGCCGTCGGCTCTCTCGGTTGGATTCGAAGACAGGGCGTTTGCCAACCTCGGTATCGTTGATGTGAAGGGTGCTCCATCCGACAGCAAGCTGACCGAAATGACCGCGGTCTATGCTGACGAAATCGGCGGTCTGGCCACCGAGAAGGTTACTCTCCATCGGGGCCTCACCACGAAATCGTTCTACGAAGGCAGCTTCGATGATGCGCTGATTCTCAACGGTGGTACCGGCTGGTTCTGGGCCGTGTACAATGACTTCGCCGCTCTGAAGACGTATCTGAAGAAGGGTGACCTGAGAGTGTGGCTGGTGACGGATGTTGGGTTCCCAGACACGCTGAAGTTCCCCAGTCCGGCCACGACCGTTCTGCTCCAGGACGAGGCCGTGACGTCAGCTAACGGTGTGGTGATCTATCCGGCGCACGACCCGACTGTGTGGCTCGACCAGCAGCACCTGCGTGCGTGGCCGAGCATCGAAGGCACAGACATGGTCACGGCGATCCGGCTGACCACTCCGTTGGAAGGCGGATTCAATACCGGCCGTTACGCGAAGGTCACGATCTCCTACTACGCACCTGGCGTCTCATCTGGGGATCTGTCAGTCGCGTGGTGGGACGGTGATCACTGGGAGACCAACGATGGTCTCAGGATCGGTGGCGTGATCGAGAATGGTAAGGCCACATTCTGGACGGACAACCTGTACGGTGTCTACGCGGTCGTTTCCAAGGGTGGTGTTTACTTCCCCGGCGCAGTCGAGGTGGAGATCGTCAAGCCGGTTGAGGAATCGACCAACCCGTGGCCGACATTGCGCACGCTCGTGAGGTCGAAACTCAACACCGAGTACGAGAACTATGACATCGATGAGGACAAGATCATTGTGACTCTCGATGACGTGGTGATCTTCACTGACTACGAGTCGGCGAGCGGGTGGGACGGCAGTTGGGATGAGATCTCCGGCATACTGAAACTCGTTCCTGACCAGCCGATCTGCGGTGAGACCTACTACCTGGACGGCGGATCCGCCAAACCGGCTACCCTGCCGGGTCTGGCGACCGGGTCGCATTGGATCAAGGTCCAGGCCTTCAATAGGCAAGGCCAGTGGAACTTCGATTCGACCGGGTTCACGGTGGATGCTGCCGAGCCCAAGGTGACAGCAGAGAGCCAACGGACCGTTTGCCCGAACGCTACGTTCCACTTCTCTGTCTCGGATGTTGGTGTCGGCGTGAACTGGGATTCGGTCTTCATCGATGTGCACGACTTCACGGCGTCGGAACC
>JAGVEK010000018.1 GCA_020058315.1 Candidatus Zixiibacteriota bacterium | reverse complement strand
GTTTCTTCACTCCCACTGGCGTCGGCACAGTCATCGCCGAAGGGAAAGAAACGCGCGTCATCGATGGCCGCGAATATGTCCTCGAACGCGGTCTGACCGCCGACCTGGCGCTGGTGAAAGCGCATCAGGGTGACAAGTCCGGCAACCTGATCTACAGGAAGACCGCCCGGAACTTCAATCCGATGATGGCCACCGCGGGGAAAATCACGATCGCCGAAGTCGAGGAACTGGTGGAAATCGGCAGCCTGGATCCTGATGGAATCCACACTCCGTGCATCTATGTGAACCACATTTTCCGGGGCGATCACTACGAAAAGCGCATCGAACAACGGACCACCCGCCCGCGTCCATAGAAGAATATGCGTCCATTGATTGATCACAGAAGTGCGACGGTGCCACGGGTCTTCAGACCCGTGACCCCGGTTACCGCGCACGCGGTTTCGCACGGCTCTAAAGAGCCGTGGCACCTGCGCGGGATCGGTTCAGTGACCCCTTTCTGGGAGCGCGAATGAATCCGCAGGATCGAATCATTCGCCGCGCCGCCCGTGAACTCAAGGACGGGTTCTATGTGAACCTGGGCATTGGCATGCCCACGCTGGTATCAAACTACATCCCGCCGGGCATGGACATTGTCTTGCAGTCGGAAAACGGCATGCTGGGCATCGGACCGTTTCCGTACGTCGGCGACGAAGACGCCGATTTGATCAACGCTGGCAAGCAGACCATCAGCGAAATGCCGGGGACATCATACTTTTCGTCGTCCGATTCCTTCGCAATGATCCGTGGCGGCAAAATCGATGTGACCATTCTCGGGGCGATGCAGGTTTCGCAATACGGCGACCTCGCCAACTGGATGATTCCGGGAAAGCTGGTCAAGGGCATGGGCGGCGCGATGGACCTCGTGGCTGGCGCGCGCAAGGTCGTCGTCACCATGACCCACACCGCCAAAGACGGCTCCCACAAGATTCTCAAAGAGTGCAACCTGCCTTTGACTGGCCGTCGCGTCGTTGACATGATCATCACCGAATCCGCCGTGTTTCAAGTCGATGACAACGGCCTGACTCTGACCGAGAAGCCCGCTGAGCTCTCTCTCGACCAGTTGCGTACGATGACCGGCTGCGAATTCTCGGTTGCGCCGAAACTCGTCATTCTGGAGTAGAATGCGTCACATAAGCGGCAGTTCGGGTCGGGACAGGGTGGCACGGGTCTTCAGACCCGTGTACGCAAGTCGTGCGCTGGGAGGGCGACCCGCCGCGGCAGGTGGCTCGTCCGTTTCGCGTGAACAGAATTTGGGGCATCAGATAATACAGGAGGTTTGAACCATGGCCAACCCACAGAATGAAGCCGTCATCCTCGCCGCCTGCCGGACGGCGATTGGAAACTACCAGGCCGGATTATCCGGTTTCAGCGCGCCACAACTCGGCGCGATCGCCATCAAAGAGGCGCTCAAGCGCAGTGGCGTGAACAAAGACGACATCGACGAAGTCATCATGGGGCAGGTTGTGCAGGCGGGCGCTGGTCAGGCGCCGGGGCGTCAGGCAGCAATCCACGGGGGCGTGCCGTCCGGTGTTGGCTGTATGACGATTAACAAGGTCTGCGGTTCCGGACTGAAGGCTGTCATGCTCGCCGCCCAGTCGATCCGGGCCAGTGATCAAAGCTTGGTCGTCGCCGGCGGCATGGAGTCAATGTCCAATTCGCCTTTCCTTCTCCATGGCGCCAAGAAGGGTCTCAAGTTCGGCGATCAGACTCTGAAAGACTCGATGGTGCTGGATGGACTCTGGGATTCTTTCAAGAACTTCCACATGGGCAATGCCGCTGAGTTGACGGCCCGCAAGTCCAGTATCACGCGTCTCGATCAGGATGAATACTCCGCCGGTTCGCACCAGAAAGCTCTCGCAGCCATTTCCGCCGGCAAGTTCAAATCCGAGATCGTGCCAGTGGAAATTCCCCAGAAGAAAGGCGATCCAATCAAGTTCGAGACCGACGAATGCCCGCGTCCAGGCACCACCGTCGAATCTCTTGGCAAGCTTCGTCCGGCATTCGAGAAAGACGGTACTGTGACCGCCGGCAATGCGCCCGGTCTCAATGACGGTAGCTGTGCAATCATCGTTGCCTCCCGCGCCTACGCCGATTCCCATGGCCACAAACCGATGGCGAAGATCATCGACTACACGACAGCGGGCACCGATCCCGAATTGCTCTTTTACGCCCCAATTTACGCTGTCCGCAAACTGTGCAAGAAGATGAGCGTGGATGTAAACCATTTTGACTTGATCGAAGCTAACGAGGCCTTCGCCGCGCAGGCCATCGCCGATGGACGCGAGCTCGGTTGGGACTGGGATCGCGTGAATGTTCACGGCGGCGCCATCGCTCTCGGTCACCCAATCGGAGCCTCCGGCGCGCGCATCCTCACGACGTTAATCTATGCTCTGAAAGATCGAGGCCTGAAGAAGGGCCTCGCAACCCTCTGTCTGGGTGGCGGCAATGCAGTCGCTCTGGCAATCGAGGTGGAGTAGATCATTGTGATCTTGGTGACTTTTCAATTCCGGTGATCTCAAGAAACTGTTGAGGATCTAGCATATGTCCACTGAGTCCATGAAGTCCATCGCCGTCTTCGGTGCCGGAAC
>JAGVEK010000216.1 GCA_020058315.1 Candidatus Zixiibacteriota bacterium | reverse complement strand
TAACTGATGTTGGCTCTCCGATCGCTCCAGGAGTGCCTTCCAGTGAGCGCGTTGCTTATCCCAGTCCGGCTCTGAGGCGATTTGCCGCACCCACTGCTCGGTGAGCCTGAGGCGGCTGGTCTCCTGAGCTAGCAGCATCTCCTCCTGAATCTCCGGCGCTAAGAGGGTCAGGCTCAGCAGCTGGCTCACCCGGGCATGGCTCAAGTGGAGCCACTGGCCTACCTGTTTAAAGGAGCGCGCCTGCCCATCCTTGAGGCAGCGCTGCAGCTGATGGCCGAGCACCAGGCTCCGTACAATACCCGGCAGCGGCTTGTGGGAAGACACCGCCTGCTTAGCCCTCTTAAGGTTCACCGGCTTTAGCTCCACTGGGAATTCGAAGCGCATCGTGGCCGCTTGACCCTTCGGTTGTGCCTCGCCCTCCGCCACCCCCTGAAGCTCTGCCCGGAGCAGCTGGACGCCCTTGGTGCTGAGTATCAGGGCCAGCCGCTTGGTGGAGCCGTCGTACTCCACCCGGTCCAGCAGGCGCTCTAGGACCCGGCGCTTCAGTTGGGGAAACAGCTCCTCCCAAGCAGGAGATGCCACGATCAGAGCTTCCTGGAGCTCCTGCTGGCCCAGTTGCTGCTCATGCGCTTGAGCGGCGGCCACCCGCAGGTCTGAAAGTGCTCGCTCCATGTCCTCAAGTGCAGTGACCAGGCTCTTCAGGGACGCCTGAAGGCCTGGCTCGTCCCCACGGCCAGCGTTGAGATCTCGCTTCACCGCCTCGATCTGGACTCTGAGGCTTCGAGCCTGCTCCTCTGCCTGCTTGATCTGCTGCTCCAACCGGGAGCTCTGGCCCTTGAGATGGGCATTCAGCCGCTCCAGCGCCTGCGCCTGGCGCTGGGGCTCCTGGGCGAGCTGCCTCAGGCAAGCCACCACCGCCTCCTCCATGGCCTGGGCGTTGACGGAGCGCGTGGGGCAGCCCTCGTAGCCCCGTTTCTGGGCATTGGTGCAGACGTAGTAGCGGTAGCGGCGGTGGTCCTTGGCGGTGTACGTGTGGAACATCGCACACTGGCAGGCCTGACAGACCAGCCGTTGCATGAGCAGGCCGAACTGCTTGGTATTGCTGGCCAGGCGGCGGATCTGGCGATTCTCGGCCAGGACGGCTTGGGCCCTGGCAAACAGCTCCTGGCTGATGATGGGATCGTGCTGGGCGGGATAAAGCTGGCCGCCGTAGGCGACCTTCCCGGTGTAGAGAACGTTCTTCAGTATCGCCTGGATGTGGGTGATCTTAAACGGCACCCCGCCGAGCCGCTTGCCTTTGCGCGTCAGATGTCGCTTCGTCAGGAGATTCTGGGCGTTGAGCCACTTGGTGACCGCGAGGAGCGAACGATCTGCCAGGTAGCGCTCGAAGATTCGCCGCACGAGTGCGGCTTCCTGGTCATCGATGAGCAGTTTCTTGGTGGCCTGATCCACGGTGTAGCCGAGGATCGGCTGGCCGCCGGTCCATTTGCCTTTCTTGCGGGCGGCGGCCATCTTGTCCTTCGTCCGCTCGCTGATGAGCTCCCGCTCGAACTGGGCGAAGGAGAGCAGGATGTTCAGCGTCAGTCGTCCCATGGAGGTATTCGTGTTGAACTGCTGGGTGACTGAGACGAAGGCGACTTTGTGCTGTTCGAAGAGCCCTAGCAGGCGGGTGAAATCCAGCAGGGAGCGGGAGAGCCGGTCCACCTTGTAGACGACCACGCAGTCGATCCGGCCTTCTCTGATGTCGGCCAGGAGTTTCTTCAGGGCGGGCCGGTCCAGATTGGCTCCGGTGAAACCGCCGTCATCATAGCACTCCGGCACCGCCACCCAGCCCTCCGTTTTCTGGCTGGCAATAAAGTGGAGCGCACCCTCCCGCTGCGCGTCCAGCGAGGTGAACTCCTGCTCCAAGCCTTCGCTGGTGGACTTGCGGGTGTAGATGGCGCAGCGGATGGGCTGCTTCGCGGGATGGCCGTTGGTGCTCATAGCCCGAAGAAGAGGTAGCCGTTCCAATGCATGCCGGTGATGATCTTGGCGATAGCGGTGAGCGACCGGTAGGTCTTGCCTTGAAACTCAAAGCTCTTCTCAAGGGCTTTGACCTGGAAGGGAGTGCCTTTGTAAACCTTGGTGAGGATGGTGCCGGGGATGGGGAGGCGGCGGTCTCGTAGAGGCTTGGAGCCGCTCACTTCGATTCCAGGAGAGGGCGCGCGCTTTTCAGGCTTGCGGTTGATGGGATCGTACTGCTGGGTGAGCTGCTCCAGACGCTCTTCTGCCTGTTGGGATAACCCACCGAAGGCAAGTTCCTGGAGACAGTGGGCTAGGCGACGCTGGAGGTACGCCTTGTTCGATGGGACGACCTTCTCGTCAGGAAAGCACTGTAGGTATTGCTGCCGGAGCTCGGCTAAGGAGAGAGATTGGAGGGCAAGAACCTTGCTGAGTACCGCATCTCGCATCGAACGCTGCTCCTGTGGCTTGGCTGCAAGTCAGCCACATAAGGGCATACGTCCGCCAAGAAAGCAAGAGGGAAAGACACGTTACCTGCGTTCAGCAGGAGGGCGATCTACTTAATCGAGTAGGATATTCACGAGTTGAAGTATCATTTTACCGCGGTGCGAAACCTTCGAACTAAGATGCTAAAACGTCCCTGGTGACTTCGAAGGTCATTCGTACTACGATTCAAGTTATCGTACTCAAGGAGTTCCTTATCGATCTGATTGCTACCAGTATCGCGTTGCGATAACCCCCGGTTCTCTATCCGCTGCTTTTCAAACTTCACAAGAAACTCACGCACATGATTATATTTTGTTTTCAGCATCTCGCGGACAAACCAATAATACACTGGGAAGATACCCCCAGAGCTGAGAAGGTGATCATGGGGAAGAAAGATCTCCGACATTGAATCGAGCACATCTATTACACGACGACCTGCTAGTTCAATTTTCTCCTTTTGATCGCGTGTATCGCGCACAAAGCCGTCTAAATTCCTTCTCTTCGTCTCAGTAAGTTTACCGTGATATTCAAAAAGCATGATCTTGTGCACAGCATTGAGATCCTGCCCCCGCGACACTGTAAATCTGATATTGTTGATGAAGAACTCATGATGTGCAATATTGCGAGCGATCTCCGGCGCAGGCCCTAGCATAGCATTACGTATCTCTGCCCCGGTTAGAGACTTGCTTCGGTTCAGACGAACGAATAATTCGTTAATTTTCTCCTCGTCCTCAGCAAATACCCCCATAACATCCACATGTGACGTTTCAAATTTCTCTGCCAACTCTGGGTAATTCTTCCGAAGATCTGAATACCCAAGGCTAGCTATACCAAGGCTCGGATCATCTTCATATACAAAGTCATCGTTTAAAACGAGCTTCCCTTCAAAGAAGTCGAAAATTGCCTCGAAGCGTTGCTTTCCATCAATGATTGCGTAAGGAAGATTCTTCCTGTTAAGCGATGAAGATCCCCATGTAAAGTCCGCCAGATAGATCTTTGGAATATCATACTCATTCAGAATTGAGTCAATTAAATAGGCCTTATCCGTCGATGACCAGAGTCGCCCCCTGCGCTGATAAGGAGGATCCCAATCTACCTTGTTTTTATTCGACCGCCACCAAGAAAGGGGTTTGGGTCCGAAAGTGCTAATCTTGAATTTTGGTCGTGCCATTAGAGCCCTCCATATCCAAAGTCGCGTCTAATCTCACGTGCCAGACCAATTAAATCAGGAAATACTGTTGACTCCGTAATACCAGATCTGAGTAGAGAATCTTTGATCCGACGGATAAATCGTCTGTTAATTATGACCTTCACCAGACAGCTGTTGGTAAAGGGCCGCTTACCGTGGAGCCTTTCCATAGAGGTATTGCCTTTGCCGAATACTGCGAACACGCCACGTTGCGCCACAATACGTCGGCTATTGTGCGAACCATATATGCAGACGGGATGAATCCCGGAGAAGTCCCCGCCGGGTTTGTAGGCCCTAATTTCGTCATTGTCTGGAGCCAATATCCCCCCACGGTAGCTTTGATTGCTCAATGCCTGTCGATTCCACTTCACGGGGTCTAGGGCCCACACGCAAGCGTCGCTCCCATAGCGCGCCCGGCGCCTCGTGCCGATCACCTTCACATCCATCACCGAAAAATACAGTGCAATAAACGGATTTTCTGTCAGATCGAGTAGACGCGTGGGAATCTCATGATGTTGCATCAGGAAAAACGTACCCCATTCATCATCGCCAAGTCCTCGATCCAGAAAGGGCATGCTTCTTTGTCGAAACCTTGTAATGATTTGACGTTCGAGGTGCTGTCCATAGACAGGACGGCCATGCGCTCTCCGATAGACCACTGGCAATAATTCATCTCTTGCATTTCCACACCCTCTGAACCACAAGGGCATCTTGGTCATGGACTGCAACTCTTCAATCTGTGCCACGTAGTCCTTAAATGAAGTTGGCCGGATTATCTGAACTGTAGCCATCGCTGACTCCTTGCCAAGGATAGCGCGAGAGACCCTTTAGGTGCGCAGCCCAGGTGAACTAGGCGGAGTTACCTCGACAGCCTCATTTGAGCTCGTAGATCTTCAAGACCTCGTCGCCGTAGTGGTTAATGATCTTGATGGCGATCTTGCCCTTCGGCGGTGGGTCGAATGGACGGCTCTTTGTGGAATGCAGAGATGCCCAGGCTTCCTCGCTGACTTCGGCCCGCAGTGCTCTTTTGAGTTTCTCGTACGGTTCGTCGGCCCCACAGAAATAAGCGTGACGAACGAAAAAGCTCTCACCGTTGTAGTTCGTGTCGATGAACCAGCAAGCGACGTCATCGGTCGAATGGCTGCGGATCTGCCCCGTGGTGGGATCGTATACGTCCACACCTTTGATCTCGATCGCCATCTTGCCGTCTTTTTGCTTCTTGATCTGCATGTCCGGCTCGCCGAAAACCGTGAACAAGTTGCCGGCTCCAGTTTTCTTCAATAGCTCATCGCCCATAGTCAGGTCGTGATTCATGCGAGCCGTGAGGACGGTGAGCTTCCCGTATTGCTTCGCTTCCTCGGATACGTGCGGGTCGAAGGCAAATCCGCAGATCACCAGCAGGTCAAACCCGACACCCTTTACGGCTTCTTTGGCCGCTTCTTTGACCAGCTCCGGGCCAACCGTGCCGTGCTCAGGGCCAATGCAGATAGCCACACGCTTGGACTTTCCCCCTTCGGTATACTCTCCGGTTCCGTGCAGGTAGATGCCCGCATAGGTATCGAGCCGGTTGAACACGAGACGCTCTTTCTTCATGGTGCTCTGCACACCGGCCTTCTTGAGGTTCTCGAGGATCATGGTCTCGAATTGCCCTGGCCCTTGAGTCTTCTCGGAGTTGCTTTCAGACGCTGGTCGGTCTACATCGGTAGCCAGGACGCGATGCGGCGAGAGGCTCTCAACCGTGAAGGGGCCCGTCACCCGCACACGCTTGTTGTCCTCATAAGGTTGATCGTAGAGGAGCTCGCGATCCGCATGACACGCAATGGCCGTATCAATCTCTTTACGAGTCATGCCTTCTTTGATGTCCGGGTTGTTGGCGATGGATTTGAGCGTCACGTGCGGCACGCGCTTGTACACGAATCCCTTCTTGATGTCACCATCTGTTCTGTAATCTGCTGGAATCTTCCCAATCGACTCCGCTTCCTTCTTGAACCCCTCCATCGAATCGGATAGCAGATAGTAGGGGTATCTTGCTGCCATCAACCGAGTGCGGGAAAGCGCGAGGGCTACACGACTGGTATCAATGGTAATCCACCGCCGGCCCCACTGCTCGGCCACATGCGCCGTCGTCCCGCTCCCGCATGTTGGATCGAGCACCAAGTCCCCCGGGTCCGTCGTCATCAAGATACAGCGTTGAATAACAAGCGTGTTTGTCTGCACAACGTAGATCTTGCTCTCGCCTTTCAGAAAACCGCCAGATGCCGTATCTTCCCAATTGTTTGGCAACGCCCGAACCGGGTAGTCATCGAGGTAACGTCTGTAGAAAAGATTCCCTCCTTTGATTTGAAGTCGCTCGGCGGCGCTCAACCGATTCATTCCCTCGCGCGTCGTCGACCAGTGGCGAGTCGCAGGAGGTCGAAACTTCCTGCCAGAAAAAGCAAACTCGAAATGGCCAGCTTCCGTATAGCCTTGCGAAGTAATGTCAGCGAGCGCGTATTTGCACCCGCTGAGTTTTTCCTGCGGAGTCCATCGTTCAAGGTCATCAAGCTCACGCTGCTCTTTGCCATTATCGAGCCAGTCATAATTGCTTTCGGCTTCCAGTGTTCGTTCCACGAAAATCTGGCGGTATTTTGTGGACTCGCGCTTCTTTCCATACCAAAGAACGTAGTCGCATATCGCGTCGAGAAAATCGCCGCCCCGAGCTGCCGTTGTGCGGAAAGCGACCTGCCCAACAAAATTGTCGCTCCCGAATACTTCATCCAAAATATTTCGCACGAGGTGGACATTTTCATCGCCAATCTGGACGAAGACGCTGCCGCTTTCAGTGAGCAGTTCACGTGCGACGGTGAGGCGGTCGCGGAGATAGCTCAGGTAGGAGTGGATGCCAAGTTTCCAGGTGTCACGGAAGGCGCGGATTTGTTCAGGCTGGCGCGTAGCGTCCTCGGCGCTGCCGTCCTTGACGTCGCGCTTGCGGGTGGAGACCTGCCAGTTGGAACCGAACTTGATGCCGTAGGGCGGGTCGAAGTACATCATCTGTACCTTGCCCTTGAGCCCCTCCTTCTCCGCCAGCGAGGTCATCGCTAGAAGAGAATCGCCCAAGATCATCCGGTTGGCCCAGTTCACCCCGTCTTTGTGCTGGTAGAAATCAATGAGCTTCTCGAAGTTGATCCCGTTGAAGTCCGCAAAGAGATCAGCCTGTTGTTCCGTTCCTGCCGTAGCGGTTTGCCGTATGTCTTCGATAATGGCCTGGGGGTGGATTTTCTCCTGGATGTAGATGGGTACCGCAGGGACGGTGAGCTTCTCCTGGTCCTGTTCATCCTTGCCCTTCCAGACCAACTGCGGGTCTAGCGACGGGTCGCGAGCGTACAGGAGCCCTGGAAACTGAACGGCTTTGGGCTGCGCCTCGTCTCCTTTGACGAAATCGCGCAGTTCAGTGGTAGGGATGTTGGCACGTTTATCCTTGTGCCGCACGCTTTCGACCTGGGTAGTAGTAGGATTACTGCGTCTGCGCGGCATCGTTAGACCTCCACCGTGTCATAAATGGCCCCGCTTTTGATTGCGGCGCGAATGGTGTTCTGTGCATCCCATGGATCGGTAATCTCCAGAAAAGCCCACCGGCCGAATGCACCGTGGTTATTGATGGCTGGAACCCAAAGGGTGCGGGTAGTGCTGACCTTCGCGGCTTTGTCTTTCTCAGGCTCGCCGCTGACTTCGACGATGAGGTTCAGCGAACCTTCCTTTCCGTCACGGAGCCGCACGAGGAAGTCCGGGAAGTACTGCCTTTCCTCCCCGTTCAGCGTGTAGGGAATGGTGAAACCAAGGTGCTGGCTCTTAACGTAGCAAATGACCTCATCCATGTCCTCTAGCGCCTGGGCCATTTTCTGTTCCCAGGATTCCGTGTCCGCAACGACGTGGCTGATGTGGCATTTGTCTGCCCGGGTAGCGTAGGTGTCCCTAGTAGTATCGAAGTCCACGTAGCGGGTGGACCCAACCGCATCGTAAGGACGCAGGATCGGCCTGAGGTGCTTTTCGCCGTCGTTGGATTGCACGATGGCTTTATAGATGCGGTCGGCGGCATCATGGGCGAACTCAATGAGGAGCAATAGCTGCGGAAACGTGCCGTCCTTCAACGTGACGCATTCCTGCAACCAGCGCTTGGCGATGGGGAGGAGTTGCGGAAAGAGCCACGGTTTCACGCTGCCTTCGTCATCCCGGAAGAAGCGCTCAAGAACCAGCTTGGCCAGCAGGAAGGTTACTTCCTGCTCTCGGCGGCGTTTAAGGTCGTCCAGGGTGTGCTCGCTAGATTCCCCAACGATTGGATCCAGTTGAACCTTCGTGGGAATGTCCGCTGTGGAGAGCGCCAACTTCGATTCGTCGGTGAAGCTGGCGGAAAGTCGATCACTGGGCAACTCGTAGCGGTACCCTACGAGGCGCGGGAAAGTTATTTCACAGGCGATGCGATCCTCAAGGGCTCGCACGCGCGTATGCCGAGGGGGTGGCTTGGGGTCAGTTGTCGAGCCGGAGCATGGAATGAACGAGAAGGGCACGCCGTATATCTCGGCGTATTCCGGCTCGAAGAAGTCGCGCGCATCAGTCGCGTAACTCATCCGGCGTAGACCTCGACCGACAACCTGCTCACACAGAAGCTGCGTCCCAAAGGCGCGCACACCGAGGATGTGGGTGACGGTATTCGCGTCCCATCCCTCCGTCAGCATGGAGACGGACACGACGCATTTGATTTGCTCACCTAACTTGCCTGGCTTCCCGATGGTGTTCATGACCTCCCGTAACAGATCTTCATCGGTGAGGTCTTCGGGGTCCCGGCCAGGGAAGCGGGTTCGATAGTCGGCCTTGAACTCCTCAATCTCACGGGAAGCGATCTTCTTGAACTCCGGACTCATGGCCTCCCCGCTCTCCAGCTGCTCGCTGTCAATGAGGACGGTGTTCGGCCGGCTGCTCCATGTTCCGCCTTCTTCGTTGCTGAAAATCGGCAGCTGGCCCGGAACTACCACGATTGAGCCATCGGGCAGCGTTTTTTCCCATCCGGCGATGTAGTCGAAGACCAGCTTGGACACGTTGGTATTGTTGCACACGACGATGAAGACGGGTGGGGTCTGGCCCTTTGCGCGTGCTTCGGCGTCTTTGTCCCACCGGCGATAGGACTTCTCATAGTTACCGTACAGACTGTGGAGAGCCCCCTGGAGCTCCTTGGGTAGATTGGGATCTCCACCGCGGCTCTCATCTTTGGTGCCGCGGCCTTTCTTGGGCAAATGCTCACGGATGCGCAGCCAGAGATCGCGATACGTCGGCTGCTCCCCTGTCATGCTGTCGTCCGCCACTGGCACGCGGGGCACCTTCACGATGCCGCACTCGATGGCATCGATGAGCGAGAAGTCGGATACGACCCACGGAAAGAGCGTGCCCTCCTTGTAACCGGACCCGCGAAGAAAAAACGGGGTGGCGGAGAGGTCGTAGACTGCCTTAATGCCGATCTTTGCGTTGACCGCTTCCAAACCCGAGATCCAGACGCGGGCTTCTTCCTCTCGCTTTTCGGCCTCTTTGCGCTCCTCGCCGGTCAGCGTGATGGCTTCCTCGTCCTGCGCTCGCCGCCGGTAGCAGTGATGCGCCTCGTCGTTGATGACCGTGACGCTCTTCTTGGTGCCTAG
>JAGVEK010000322.1 GCA_020058315.1 Candidatus Zixiibacteriota bacterium | reverse complement strand
GGGCGGCAGCCACACAAGCAGGGAATCGCACCGCCGAAGCAGGAATTACTTCAGCAGCGGGAATACTCCGCCGGTTGGCCGGTATTAGTGTTCGAGGAGGCAATATGAAACAGCTACTGGCGATTGCGATCTTGGGAATGCTGCTCACCGGTTGCAGCAAGTCCGTCGATTCGAAATCCAAGACGTTCACCTATCCCCTGGCCTTGGGGAATCAGTGGACTTACAGCGTGACGCTAACCTGGGATCACGGGGACCCAACTATAGTTGACACTATCGAGGGCAACTCAGCCATCGTGAATGTGACCGTGACACAGGTCGATACGATCCGGCCGGGAGTTCTTTCCTATACGATGCGCGGTATCGATGCCGGATCCGAGATGCCGGACGGACCCCCGGAACGCACATATCTGAATCTTTCTGAGGGGATGTATCTGTTGTCCAGGAAGACGGCAATGTCAAACGCACAATTTGTGCTGCCGCGGCGGGTTCCGCAACCACCAGGTGCCATCTCCAGAGACCCGCCCCCGACGGGGTTCCCGAACGCGTATGCGATGGTGGCCGCCCTTGCCGATCCTGCAGGTCCGACGGCCTGTAATCAGGCTGTCCCCGCGGACACGTTGCCACTGGTCCTCGCGTATCCTCAGCATACTGGCCTGGTCTGGACCTATTATGACTCTACCGATGCATGGCCCTATCGGATTGAGAAGGTGATCGAGGGACGGGAGACAATCACAACTCCGGCTGGGAGTTTCGAGTGCTGGCGGATCCGACAAATCAGCACCCCGTCTCTTGGGAGGGGGGATCTTGTAGACTATGTTTCGCCTGAAGGATTGATTCGGCGGCGGTTCGAGGGCCGTCTCTCGAATGGCCTTTGGACTACCACCTGCGATCTGACGTCGTTTACGCTACGCTGAGCGCCGGGGAGCCACCGTTGATTGCGAACTGGAGATGTGCAACATACCAGATGGAGAATGGCGATGCTAAAGAAGATCGGTCTGTATGTGTTTGTCGCCGTGGCGGCCGGTGTCCTCGGCATTTCTCTCGGCGGCGTGTACACAAAGAACCGTGAGTCGGCAGCCGCCGCGGAAAAACTACAGGCGCGCGAACAATATCTTTTCAGTAACATCCGTGGCATTGAAGCAGGCAAGCCCTTTCCTGACATACCACTCTGGAAGCCCGATGGTGTGACCGCCGTGCAAATTCGCGACCTGCTACCACAGGGGGGACTTGTGATCTACACTTCCGGTGATTGTCCGTCTTGCATAGAAACAGTCAGGGGGTTTGGCGAAGCGATCCGATCCGCAGGAGACAAAGTCCCGCCTGCGGTTATCGTTCTGGAAGGGGATCCGGCTCGAATCATGGAATTCGTTGCGAAAGAGAGTATCAATGTGGCCGTGGTGAGGGATTCTCAGCAGACCCTCTATAAGGACTACGGCGTCATCACGTTCCCCACCTATTTCCTGCTGGATGAGGGAGAAGTCATAAGGTCGTTCGGACCGATGCAAGGGACCAGTGATGAGTTCACAGGGCTGTTAACCCAATGGAAACACCTTAGCAAGGGGAAGTAAAGAAAGGAAGGTCATTATGCGGAATTCGACTCGGTCCATCGTGCCACTGTTCTTGTTCGTATTCGTATTCACTTTTGCTTTCATGGTGTCAGTTGGCACACCACAGAATGCAGGGGCTTGCGTCAAGGTGTGTGACTGCAAAATAGGTGACTGCCATGCTGCATATGTATGGGTTATGGGCGAGTGGAGATGCAGTTCATATCAGTGCGTTCAGCCGGGCACCTGCACCCCTTATCCGCCTTGCGAACAAAATTGATCGTCAACTAGGACGGAAGATGTTATCATTCATGTACTGTTAAGGACTGAAGACCACAATTCCCTTGCCAAGGATGGAGGCTGGGCTTGTAGTCCAGCCTTCTGTTGCTTGCGACGCCGATTGCCTTGAACTGCCGTGCGGATGCCCGGGGCATGTTGCTATCCGACCATTTTCAAGATCAACTGGTTCACTTCGACAGACCTGCATCGCATCAATCCGCTAAGACGTTCACAAGGCGGTTGAGTCCGCAACATGGGTGTCTCTACTCTCGAAGCCGTGCAGAGAAAACGCTTTACCCACCCTTCGGGTGGGGTACCAACGGATGACCTTCTCGAGTTCTACAGCTTCCACACCCGCCCGACCCCCTTGGGCACATTCTTCGTCGCGTTGCGGCAGTCCATTACCATCGGGGCAGTGGCGCAGATGTGCTTGTAGTCGAAGGCGGTGTGGTCGGTGAGGATGACGACACTGTCGGCGGACTTCAGCAGTTTATCGGAGAGTGCGGTGGTGTGCATGACCGTGTCGTCCATGCGGATTGACGGGACGTGTGGGTCGGCGTACGAAACCCTGGCACCCCGAACCTGCAGAAGCCGGATGACATCGAGCGACGGCGACTCGCGCACATCCGAGATATCGCGCTTGTACGCGACGCCGAGCACGATAATGTTGGCGCCTTTGATCGACTTGGAGTCCTCGTTCAGGGCGCGAGCGATGCGATCGACCACATACTCCGGC
>JAGVEK010000527.1 GCA_020058315.1 Candidatus Zixiibacteriota bacterium | reverse complement strand
CTGGCGTCGGTACGGCTATCCACACTTCCACCAAGTGGTGGGCGATGCAGTGGACGAGGTTCACGCTGCCGCAGTCGCCGAGGCTCGACGGCTAGAGTGCTCGCTGCTGACGTCGGCGTGGCGCACCCTTATGGAGCGCCGGTCTGATCAGTTCGACTTGCTCGGGCTCGGTGATCCTGGGTGTTCGCCGCCCAACAGCAGCGTGCAACTGACCGGCTCGGCTGGCACGGCCCGTACAGAGCACGGGCCGCCCCGCTCATCAAAGATGGAGCTTGCCAAGGCGCTACGGCAAGTGAGGGCAATTGCCACACCCGAGCAATACACAGACATTCGATCAATATTGGTGGGCAGCCTTGGAGCGGAGATTGGCCAAGCGGAAGATGGTCTGAGCGAAGAAGATGAATTCGCTTTGCTGTGTATTCTGATGGGAACGTGCACGGACCTAGCTCCATTGGAGCAAAAGCACTCGATTGCGATTGGGTCCGCTGCGCCTGACTTTCTTGCGCGGTTCAAGCCGGGCCTCTGGATACGAAGCCTCGGCCCAGATCGACACACAGGATACAGATGTTTCGTTGAGGTAAAGAGTACATCTAAGGACAAGGTAACGATTTCCGGTGCCCACCTGGCTAAGCTAAGGGCATTTGCCGATGGATTTGGGCATCCACTCGTGTTCGCTGTCCGATTCTTGCGTTTCGCAGAGCCAGCTTTGTGGGTAATGGTCGATGATTCGCAACGGACGCGGCGCTCGATTACTATCGATGTCTCCGCGTTCACTTCTGGACTGCGACCAATACTTTGGGATGAGCATGCATACATGCTCGTGCCTGGGACAACCTTCGTGATGACCTTCTCGCCGGAGGCGTCGGGCAACGGCATGCGCAATGTCGCATACGGAGAACTTGTAGAATTGCGAATCGTCACGTCCGGCGTGACGTACACGCGGGCAGGTGGCGAAGCGACAATTGCAGCTGCGTTCTTTGAGGCGTATGGACTCGAAGAGACGAGCATATTGACTGTGGATGGCCGGGTGCATGTGACCTATTCCGCGCGGAATATGGCACTGTCCATTGCAGATTTACTGTACGGCTTCAACCGTTTAGCGCGGGATGAAGAGGGCCGAATAGTATATGATGCGGGTCGGGTGCTACGACAACTTGCGGACGGCCTCGCACCGGGTTTCGCGACAAGACAATTCATCGAATCCTTCGCAGGAAATTTCTGCGACATGCGCGTATTGACCGCATGTGGGTACGGTAACCCTGTTGATAATTTCGCAAGATGGTTGGAGACCGGAGGGACGGCTGATTCGGGTTAGTTGTCAGGCGCCTGAACTTGTCGTAGTACGCCTTGCGTAGGGTGTCGCGGAACGCGCTGCCATCTATGAAGATTATGGTGCGGCGGGAGGCGGTCATGTCTGATTTCTGGAATCGACGAGCGGATCAAAGTCCTCGCCGGCGGCGTGCCCATTGGCACCTGGATCACGAGGCGCCGCATACAAGGAGGAGCTGCGAACCCGTCTCCGCAGCTCCAGTGCCATACCTTGCCGCGATCCACATCTTTTCGGTCTATTCTGGTGGACGGTCACCAGGTTAGTTGCCTAACTGCCCGGCCTGTGGTTATCCCGCTGTCCATGGGTTTTCGGGCGCGAAGTCAGTATCGCTTTCACGACAATTACCTCCGAGCCGAGATCCTGACCGTGCATTTGAACGATTTCCCGGGCATGGCGCTTCGGAACCTCGTTGTCGCGGACAGACTCCCGGCGCCGGGGATTCTAACTCTTCAGTTTAGTCCCTGTCGACAGTTTCATATCCCAGGCAAGTCGGCTACCCTCGGCAGGATGGAGCGAGGCGCACCAAGAAGGCGCTCGGTGTCCCCGTGAAGCTGCACATTGAGGCGCGGGGCTGGTCGACGACCAGCACGAAGAGCCCGCTCGGGCGGCGGGACCCGGGCTATCGGGACCGCGGGGACCATAACGGGCCGCGCAGCTTCAGTCGGTATTGGCAGAGTGCGGAGAGGTATCGGCGGTAGGGGCGGCCTTACCGACTGGCGGCGGTCGGAGGTGATCGCTGGGACGGGCTGATCTGCCGGCGGCCTGAAGTGGGGCCCCGCTGACAAAGGTGGCGTGGCTTCTGCATGTCCGCGTTGACAGTCCATGTCGGAATGTGCCTAATTGCAACGTCCACTCTGCTATACTTGAGTGCACGAGACTGGCCGCGACGGCTGCTCTCATATGACGAACCCTCCGAAATGCCCGGGGCGGTTCAGCTACGCAATTGGATTATCCAGGGCGAGTCGGAGGAGAAATGGACTATGAGGAGGGTGCGACTTGGCGCAAGTGGGATCTTCAGGTCCACACACCTGATTCTATCGTTCACGACTATGGGGGGACAAAGGAGCAGCAGTGGGATGCCTTCATCGATGATCTTTCCAAGCTGCCTCCAGAGTTTAAAGTTATTGGCATCAACGATTATCTGTTTCTAGACGGCTACAGAAAGGTCTTGGCCGCGGCAGCGGAAGGAAAGCTCCCCAACATAGATCTATTCCTTCCGGTGATCGAGCTTCGCTTGGATCGATTTGGAGGAACAGATAAGCATTTCAGCCGCGTGAACTGTCACGTCCTATTCTCCGATAGGGTCACACCAGACCTGATTGAAGCTCAGTTCCTAAGCACGCTGCGAGCAAACTACAAACTCGCTCCTGAAGTCACCGGCAAGGCCAGTGAGTGGCGGGCGAATCCGACTAGGGAATCACTCACTGACCTCGGGCGGATGATCATTGAGAGCATTCCGCTCGAGAAACGCCAGGGAGATCCAAGTCCCCTACACCTCGGATTCAGCAACATCAACTTCAGCATGGACGAAGTGCGTTCTGCGTTGGAAACGCACTACATGGTTGGACATTGCTTGATCGCGATTGGAAAGGTGGAGTGGGCCGACATAAAGTGGACCGATCAACTGATTGCAGAAAAGAAGCACATCATAAACTCCGCGGACCTAATCTTCTCTGCTTCAGCATCTCCCGCCGCCTGCATTCGCTCACGGGACAAGCTGAAAGAGGAAGGGGTCAAGGACATCCTTCTGGATTGTAGCGACGCGCACGCTCTATCTACGGCGCAGACGCTTAACAAGATTGGGAACTGCTTCACTTGGATCAAGGCTGACACAACGTTTGCGGGTCTAAGACAGGCTCTCAGGGAATATCGCGACCGGGTATACATTGGAGACGAACCACCGAAACTCGGCGTGGTTCGAGCCGAGGGCGCGCGGTTCATTAAGTCTGTTGGTGTCCACAAAAAGGGCGGGGCCATCTTTGCTGAGAAATGGTTTGATTTCGAAATCCCTCTCCATTCTGATCTTGTGGCAGTCATTGGCCGCAAGGGCAGTGGTAAGAGCGCGCTGACGGACGTCATAGGTCTGCTGTCTGACTCCCATCGGGATCAAGAGTTCTCTTTTCTGAACGCTGAGAGATTCCGGCTTCCGAGAGACAATAAGGCGCGGCACTTCGAGGCAACGCTTACATTTCAGAACGGAACAGCAATTGCAAGAGGTCTTGAAGAGACTGTAGATCGCACCTCGCCACAGCGCGTGAACTACATCCCGCAGCACTTTTTCGAGCGTCTATGCGGGGACATCGCCAAAGGCGGCGACACGGATTTCCAGGCAGAACTCGAAGCCGTGATCTTCTCGCGACTGGATGATGCTGCCCAGCTAGGCCAGAGGACACTCAGGGACATTATCAAATATCGAACCGAGGAGATCCTGGAGGCGGCTAGCATTGTTCGTGACGATCTGAGGATGGCGAACGCTCGGATCGCCGAGGTTGAGCGAAGGATGTTGCCTGAACACGCTTCTGAGCTCGCGAAGCAGCTCCTGCAGAAGCAGCAGGAGCTCAAGGACCATGAGTCGGCGGCGCCTGTTGAAGTTTCTAAACCTACGCCAGAACTCGATCAGGATGGCAAGCTGGTCGAAAACGACGAGCTGGCTCAGAAGATCAAAGAGCGAGAGGTGGTAGAGGGCGAGTTGAAGGATGCTGAGATCCGCACAGCCGACATCGCGAAGAAGCTTGCTGCCATTGGCAAGATCGAGGCATCGATCGGGAATTTGAAGGAACGTCTGCGACGTGAGGAGCAATCTGTTACGGCCGATTTGGCACTGCTGGGCATTAGTTGGGTGGACATCGTTGCACTGCAGATCAATAGCGCTCCACTGGTAGATGCGAGGGCGCAGTTGACGGCCGACCGGGCGACGGTAGGAGCACTCCTGGCCGATAGTGGCGAGCGCAGTCTGCGCGCCAAGCTAGGTGCGTGCATTGGTGCTGCGAATGTGCTGCAGGAGAAGTTGAACGAGCCGCAGCGAAAGTACCAGGCCTACCTTGAAGTGAGGAAGGAATGGGAGGCCAAGAAGGCGGAAATCGTCGGAGACGAGGAGACGCCTGGCTCCATTAGTGATCTAGAAGCGCTGCTCAAGGAACTCGGTGAACTCCCCGCGAAGCTTGGGGCGCTTGAAGAGACCCGGATGGATTTGGCGGGCGAGGTTTACGAGAAGATCGCCGAGGTTGCCGATCTATTTCGCGAGTTGTACCGCCCTGTTCAGAGCTTCGTGGATAGGAACGCGGCAGTTCAAGCGCAACTCGGTTTGAGCTTTGACGTGCACGTGAAGAACTCGGGCTTCGAAAAGGGTTTCCTCGATCGCATTCGCCGAAATGTGAAGGGGTCGTTTTCTGGGTCTGATGGGCCGACCGTTTTGAAGGCCATGGTCGATGAGACCGATTTTGGCCAGAAGGAGAGTGCACTCGGTTTTCTTGGCAAGATTTCAACATACCTTCACAATGCCAACGGCGATCCAAATCAAGAAAGATATGTCGTATCGAATCAAGTCAGAGAGAAGGGCTGCTCTCCGGAGGAACTATATCAATACATATTCGGAATGGAGTATCTACAGCCACAGTACACGTTGGCCATGGGGGCGAAGCCACTCAATGCCCTTTCGCCCGGGGAGAGAGGCGCGTTGCTGTTGATCTTTTATCTGCTGGTGGACAATAGCAAGACACCGGTGGTCCTGGATCAGCCCGACGAAAACCTCGACAATGAGACGGTCTTTGAGCTGCTGGTGCCGTGTATTCGCGAAGCAAAGAAGCACCGCCAAGTGATTGTGGTCACACACAACCCCAATATTGCAGTCGTTTGTGACGCGGATCAAATCGTATATGCGTCGATTGACAAGGCAGACGGTAACCGGGTGACATATGAGACTGGCGCAATCGAGAATCCTCAAATGAACAGGCGTCTCGTAGATGTACTAGAAGGGACGAGGCCAGCTTTTGATGACAGAGACGATAAATACTTGCGCACTCCTGAAGATAGGTAGGATTGTGCAGTGGCGGTAATCGGTTGACAGTCGCACCGTCATCGGTGCGGTCGGCCCCGCGGAAGTGGACGACGCGGTGACGACGATGATCCTGGCTCTGGACGGCAAGGACTTGGGCGGCCGCGCGCTGCGCGTGAACCATGCCGAAGACAAGCCTCGGGGCGCTGGTGGCGGCGGCTACGGCGG
>JAGVEK010000461.1 GCA_020058315.1 Candidatus Zixiibacteriota bacterium | reverse complement strand
ATGATTTCGCTGTCCAGTGTTCTTTGCGCGGGCCTGATTCTGCCGCTCGCATCAAGTGCATCACCGCTCGGTTTCACCGGCGACGTCATCTTGTTCGCCTACCTTCTTGGGCTAGGACGGTTCTTCACCATGGCTGCCGCGCTTGACACGGGATCGAGTTTCGAGGGCATGGGGGCAAGCCGCGAGGCTGCGTTTTCTGTTCTAGCCGAGCCCGCGCTGTTCCTGGCACTGACCATCGTATGTCTTCCGGCGAAGAGCGCCACATTCCAAAGCGCTTGGAACGCGCTTCCCGAGGCCGTGTGGGGCGGAGCCCATCCCGCCTTCCTGGCAGCGGCAATTGCCCTGTTCGCAGTTCTGCTGACGGAGAATAGCCGCATCCCGGTCGACGACCCGAACACGCATCTCGAGCTGACGATGATCCACGAAGTCATGGTGCTGGATCACAGCGGCCCCGATCTTGCGTTCATCCTGTATGGCGGTGCCGTCAAGCTCTTCGTGATCGGCGCGCTGCTCGTCCACATCCTGCTGCCGATACCCGGGGATTTCGGCTGGCGCGGCGCTGTTCTCCTCTGCGGAGGGGAAGTCTGCATTGCGATTCTCATCGGAGTCGTCGAGTCGGTCGTGGCCAGGCTCAGACTGTCGCGTGTGCCCCAGTTCTTGATCGGGGCTTCCGTGCTCGCGGGGATTGGCCTCGCAATTGAGTTGTATCGAGGTGTCGCATGAGGGATTGGGCCGATCTCCTTCTTCTTCTCGTGGCGGTGAGCAACCTGTACATCGTCGCCACAAGCCGGCTGACGAGCTGTGTCCGCGCCTCGGCGATCCAGGGAGCCACTCTGGCACTCCTGCCTTTTGTGTTATGGAGCAGCGGCTGGAATGTTCAGATGTTCCATCTCGCACTGATCTGTGCAGGAACTCTGATGATAAAGGCAATCGTGATCCCGATGCTCGTATTCCGGGCTATTCGCGAAGCCAACGTGCGGCGTGAGGTGGATCCCTCGGTGAGTCTTCATTCTTCAGTGCTGCTGGCGGGAGTGGCCGCCGGAATATCATTCTGGATGGCCCGAGTGCTGGTTCTCCCACACCCTGCACCCACGACATTGCTCGTGCCTGTGGCCTTCGCCACAGTTCTCACCGGATTCCTCGTTCTGGTCAGCCGCAGACAAGCGATCACCCATGTCATCGGGTACCTGATGATTGAGAATGGCGTGTTCATTTTCGGTCAGATGCTGGCCCGGGAAGTCCCGTGGGCAGTCGAGCTCGGGATATTGCTCGATCTGCTCGTCGGGATCTTTGTCATGGGCATTGCCATCAATCACATCAGTAGAGAGTTCGATCACATCGACACCGAACTGCTTTCGACGTTGAAGGATTAGCCCATGATGCTTGTCTTCCTCGTGACTGTGCCTGCCATCCTGGGTTTAGTGTCCTTGTTCGTGAAAAATGTGCGTTTCGCGCTGACAGTGCTCCTCAGTGCTTCCGCCCTGCATTCACTCGTGGTCGTGCTGCTCTGGACCGCCACCTGGAGTGCAGAGCCGTGCTGGCTGCTCCAGCTCGATGTCATTGGCCTGCTCTTCCTGACGATCACAAGCGCCCTTTTCCTCGCGGCGTCACTGTACAGTATCCCGTACCTCCTGGGGGATACACACGGGGAACGAGCGGCTCCCCATCGATTCGTCCCGTGCCTGTTGTGGTTTCTCTCCTGCATGACACTCGTCGCCCTCACGCAACATCTCGCCCTGATGTGGGCCGCGGTTGAGGGGACCACGCTGGCGAGTGCGCCGCTGGTCTATTTCTACAAACGCAAGAGCGCGCTGGAGGCCGCGTGGAAGTACCTGCTGATCTGTTCGGTCGGAATTGCGCTTGCCCTTCTGGGAACATTCTTCCTCGGGATCGCCGCGACCGCATCATCTCCCGCAAGCCCTGGTCTGTCACTCTCCGCCCTGATGGCCGCCGCGCCGTCGATGGCGCGACCGTGGCTCAAGGCGGCCTTCGTGCTGGCGCTGGTGGGCTATGGAACGAAAATGGGGCTGGTGCCGTTGCACACATGGCTGCCTGACACTCACAGTCAGGCACCCTCGCCGGTTTCGGCCCTGCTGTCCGGCGCGTTGCTTAACTGCGCGTTTCTGGCCATCATGCGGTTCTACCAGGTGTGCCTGGCGTCAGGAGACGCTGCCTTCGCTCGTACGCTTCTGGTCACCATGGGCATCATCTCGATCGCCGTTGCGTGTGCGTTCATGGTCCGTCAGCGCGACTACAAGCGGCTCTTCGCCTATTCGAGCATCGAAAACATGGGCATCGTGGCCGTCGGCGTGGGGCTGGGCGGAGCCGCGACCTACGGTGCGATGTTCCACGCCGTCAATCATTCACTCTGCAAGGCCGGTTTGTTCTTTCTGTCGGGCAACATACTGCGCGAATTCGGGACCACGAAGGTTAGTGATGTGCGAGGTCTCGTGCGACGGCTTCCCGTGACCGGGGTGCTGCTGACCATCCTCTTTCTCGCCATCGGCGGCACACCGCCCTTTGGGCCTTTTTGGAGCGAGTTCATGATCTTCCAGACCGCAATCAATACGCATGTCTGGCTGGGTGTCACGTTCATCACACTGCTTGCAATCGCGTTTCTCGGAATGGCAGGCGTGCTGCTGCCGATGTTACAGGGGAACGCGGCCTCCCCGGCGCAACGGCCAAGAGAAGCGACTCTCTCTGTCCTCACGCCGCTGGCATTGGCCAGTCTCGTTCTCGGTCTGGGCATCTATCTTCCGCGATTTCTGACGGACCTGCTCCGCCAGGCGGCGGGGATGTTGGGGGGCTGATGATGGCCGAGGTGAAGAAGCCAACTCACGCCGGAACAGAACTCCAGAAGCCTCCGCACCTTGAGGTGCTCTGGAGCGCGAATGGCCTTGTCGTTCCTCGCGACAGCATTCCCACCGTTTCCCCTGTTGAGTTCCACCACAATTGCATCGAGGCCGTTTCGCAGGGGGCGCGGCTGGCGGCGATGCTCGTGCTTCCTCCGGTGAACAACAGTCCGGACAGTCCGCAGGGAATTCTCGCGGTGCTCGCTGACGATACGCCGGGACGCATCGGGCTGATTCGGATGCTTGTTCCCAAAGAGCGGAGCTACGAGTCGCTTTCTGCCGTCTTGCCCCAGGCGCAGGCGTTCGAGCGCGAGATATACGAACTGCACGGAATCCGGCCGGCGGGTCATTCCTGGCTCAAACCTCTGCGACGGCATTCCGAACTGGAGTCACCAGCCGAACAGATCGGATCCGAGCACAATCCGTATCGATTCTTCCGAGTCGAGGGCGAGGGAATCCACGAGGTGGCCGTGGGGCCGGTCCACGCCGGAATAATCGAGCCGGGTCACTTCCGTTTTCAATGCCACGGAGAGACCGTCTTGAGTCTTGAGATCCAGCTTGGTTATCAGCACCGTGGTGCAGAGGCTCTGCTGGTCGATTCCAGGCCCGCGCGAAGACTCGCGATCGCGGAGTCAATTGCCGGCGACACCGTCATCGGTCACGGTCTGGCGTGCTGCCGGGCCATCGAAGCTCTGGCGGGCGTCGAGGCACCGCTCTACGCCCAAGCCCTGCGTGGCATTGCTCTCGAACTCGAGCGATTGTCAAACCACGTCGGCGACTTGGGAGCATTGTGTAACGACGTCGGCTACCTGCCTGGGGCATCGTGGCTCGGGCGGCTGAGAGGTGAGTTCCTTAATCTGCTCATGGAAATGTCGGCCAGCCGGTATGGACGCAGTTTGATCAAGCCGGGCGGTGTCCTCTCCGGACTGACGGCATCGCAGAGAATCGATATCCTCTCCCGTCTCGCGAGAGCCGAACGGGATTTCGAAGCCACAGCTGAACTGATCTTCGACACTCCCTCGATCGGATCGCGATTCGAACACACCGGCGTGGTGACCCACGACGTCGCACAGGAGCTTGGTCTTGTTGGTCCAATTGCTCGCGCGAGCGGGTGCAGCCGTGATGTGCGCCACGACCACCCCTTCGACATTTTCCGATTCGCGCACATCCCGGTTGCGGTTACTGAGTCTGGCGATGTTATGGGTCGGGCGCTCGTGCACTGGCTGGAAGCCCAACGCTCAGTCACTTTCGTCAGGGAGCAGATTTCCGAGCTTTCTGACAGTCCGCTTTGGTCAGACGTGAACGGAGCACGCGCCAACAGTCTGGTCGTCTCGCTGGTTGAAGGCTGGCGCGGTGAAATCGTTCACATTGCTGTCACTGATCAGAACGGGCAACTCTGCGGTTACAAAATCATCGACCCGTCGTTCCACAATTGGCCCGGATTGGCTTTCGCGCTACGGGGCGAACAGATTTCCGATTTCCCGCTTTGCAACAAGAGTTTCAACTTGTCATACGCGGGTCACGACTTGTGAGAGGCAGCCTTTCATGTCCAGTCTGATCAAAACCCGGCTTCAACAAGGCCATCAGACGTCCCAATTTCCTCAGGGACCAGCCCAGCCCCTCGAACGGTTTCGTGGACGGCCCCTGGTGGATTCGGCGAAGTGCCGCGAATCGTGCATAGCCTGTGTGGATGCCTGCCCCACTGATGCCGTCTTGGTCCAGCCGCTTCGGATCGATCTCGGAGCCTGCTTATTCTGCGGACTTTGCCAGGACACGTGTCCTGGCGGGGCCCTGGTGTTCACTTCGGATCACCGCCTTGCCGTGCGCACT
>JAGVEK010000478.1 GCA_020058315.1 Candidatus Zixiibacteriota bacterium | reverse complement strand
TAACAACCTGCGCATAAAACGGATCTTGCCACGAATTGGAGCAGATCGCCGCAAAGCGGCTTCCGACATAGAATCGATTGTTCGTGTATCCCTGCCAAAACAGTCGTTCAAGAATCTTCTCCTTTAGGGAGTAGTCGTTCGACCCATTAAAAATAGCTTCTAGGACGTTAGCGATTGTGTCCGCATATTCGAACGAAGTATTCGATTCGGTATGCAAGTCGAAATTATCGAACACCGCGCGCGCCTCTCTGGGGTGCGCACTGGCCATATATTTCAGCACGCCGCCGGGGATGCTTGGAACAAAGTTTGTGTAGAGCGCCACGTCATCAGCATGAGTAATAAGCACCTCAATCAACTTGTCCAGACTTGCTCCACCCCTAATGTAGGACGCGAGTGCAGCCTTTGCTTGATCCATCGGCGCAGCCAGAAGGGAAGGGTCCGCGCCTCTTACGAGTTTGAATGCTGCATAGAGCGCTCCGGCGTCCTGGTAGCGCTCGCTGGGATCTTCCTTCGTCGCCTTATGTACAAGAAATCGAATCTCTTCAGGAAGGTCCGAGAGTTCAACGCGACCCGGATCCTTGCCGGTGAGGATGTGCCATAGTACCTTTCCCAGGGCGTACACGTCGGCGGGTTTCCTTGCGTTTTGCAGGCCCGCTTGCTGCTCAGGTGCCATGTATCCAAGGGAGCCTTGCATCTGACGCGACTGGGTATACGTAGGATCCCCAGAATTCAGATCTTTCCCGAGTCCAAAATCGGCCACACTCGGCTCAGTGTCAAACATTAGGATATTTGACGGTTTCAGATCGCGATGCAAAACATTCTGCGAATGTGCATACGCCATCGCTGCGCAGATCGTTTCGAAGATTTCGTAAGCGCGATCCTTCGAAAGCCCGCCGAATGTCTCGTCTACCAGCTTCTGCAACGAAAAATTCGCCAGAGGCATGACGTAGAATGGATAGCCATTAACATTAGTTCCCGCCTCGGTCACCGCAGTTATGTTGGGGTGCTGCAATATCGACTGAGTTTGAATCTCCCTGGTGAACCGCTGTCTATCGGTTGGCTCGTTCGTCGAATTCGGGCTCGGCGCATATACCTTGTACGCAACCCGCTCGCCCGACGGAGACTCGGCCTCCCACACTGTCCCCTGCCCACCGACCCCAATAGTTTTCTTCAGCTTGAAGTCACGCTGCACGTTGCCCGCCCTGGATTGTTGTCTGATCGTCCCGACTTCGCAACTTGCGGACCAGGACTCGCATGCGGACGTCATAGTACCGTCTGATTTCCGATGCAGTGCCGGTATTGCGTTCCATATCCTCCAGCTTCGCGATCGCGACCTCGCGCTTGCAACCTACATCAAGCTTTTCAGCCGGTCGGCGGGTTCGAGCACTGGTTCGATCGCGCGGCCGCAACCTCGGCCAATTGCGTGATTCGCATGCCCAGTTCAGCCAACGTTGCTACCCGAATCGCCAGGTTGGGCGCACTGACCGTGCCCCATTCGTGCCCCGAGCCAGGGTCGATCAGGGCGAATCTGGGTACCCCACGCGCAACCGATATCCCAGGTCAGACCGTCATTCCCGCTTATTTGCCTGCTTCCCAAGCTGTAGCTCGTATGCCTCCCTCAGCACAGAGATGGCCAGTATGAGGAAGCAGGGGAAGGGAGGTTACCAGTCCGCATTCCGATTCAGGTCGCCCTCGGCGCGGCGTTGCATCACCTCGGCGTAGGTTGGTTCCTTCGAGTTCCAGGGCAGCGGTGTGGCGTACGGGCTCCCGTACTTTTTCAGTCGATCCGCATGTTTCTTGCAGATCACACCCCAGCCGGGTCGGGCAGACCGGCCAACGTACTTGCATGTTCCGTCCGGCAGCGGTCCGTCCAGAGGACACTTGTCGAGTGCGTCTTTCATCGGCATGGGGCGAGGGTATCGCCGTGCTCTGGCAGGGCAAGGAAAATTTCGCAGCAGGCAGCGAAAAGGCAGCGGGATCGGCGACACGGAACGGAACGGGACCGCACCGGAAGGTACTTACGCCCAGCTCAGCGGGACGGGATGAGACCAGCCGGGAGCCCGGAGCAACGTTCGGGACGAAGAGGTCAGCGACCTGCCGGAGGCGATTGGGCAATGGTTCCGGTACAACGGGACTGCCAACGAGTCCGCGATGAGGTTGGTGGTACCACGACCGGTGGCCGCGTGGCCCTGTTCTGGGTTGGCCTGCATCGCGATCCCGTGCCACTCACACTTCAAGGGAGCCGATGACGTTAGCTTCGCTGATTGCTGAGCGACCCTTGATCCTGCGTGTGAACGGGAGGTCGTAGCCGGCAGGCACTGAGCCCAGCCCCTGCATGCGCGCACCCAAACCCAGCACATGGCCAAGATATGCCGTCCGATCGAGATGCCACATATCGCGAACAGCGCATCGTAAGGTCACACCATGCAATCAAACTTTCTCGATCAACTCTCTGCGATGCAGTTCGATCACCCCTGGCTATCCGACGACTTCGCCAAGGTCTCGCGCGAGCAGGCATTTGGATCGAATACTCGCGATCACCACTATGTCCCCGTCTTCTACCTGAAGCGCTGGGCTATCGAGATGGAAGTTCAGCCAGTAGTGATCGATAGTACAACTTCTGAGAAGCCGAAGTCTCCGAGGAAGATCGGCTATCTGCGCCACTTCTACTCGCTGCCGAAAACTGAAGAAACAATGGACCTTCCTTTGAAGTGGATTGAAAAGCACCTAAGTCGCATTGAAAGTCCTTGCGCGGAACGGTTGCGGCAACTAGACGAAATCGGAACCGGGAAGGTTATGGATGCTCCCCTTAAGCGCGACCTCTCCGTTTTTCTTGGCTTGCAACGGACCAGGACGCCCAGCAACCGTGAACACAGCATGGCTATCATCAAGGGCCCGCTCTCCGCTAAACAAGAGCTAATTAGACGCGGGAACCCCACGCTAACTGGGCGAGCTCTGGCGGCGGCAATGCAACCCAATTACGCAGACGACAGGCTCGAAGCATTTCATTTGATGTTCAGCGATGTTCGGAACGTGATCGGAACGGCGTTGTTCAAGAGGCGCTGGGCGGTGTATGAGACCGCGACGCCAATAATAAC
>JAGVEK010000171.1 GCA_020058315.1 Candidatus Zixiibacteriota bacterium | reverse complement strand
GGGGGGATACAGGTCCGATTTGACTGCGGAGCAGTCCCCGGTTGTTCGTGAATTTTGTTCTGGTTCTTGCGGAGGTCTTGAATGAAGGAGCGGTTGGGATTGCTTGGTATAAGTCGCTACTTGGTAGCGGCTTGCGCGACTCTCGTTTTGGCTGATTCGGCCGTGGCCGGACGCGGGGTGCCGATCCCAAACCCTGCCGAAATGCACCGCGTGATGGGAGAGGCAAAAGCTGGAGCCCTCCAGCAGCAGCGGGGCAGGCAGACGGCGACACTCACCGCGTTGATCATCGACCAGGGTGGCTTCGACGCGACCTACTACAACCTCAATCTCCGCGTCGATGAGATCAGCAAGCTGATCTATGGCAAGGTGTCGATGCGGGCGCGGGCGCGTGTCAATGGGTTCCAATTCCCGACACTCAACTTCACCAACGGACTCACAACGGATTCGGTTCAGTCTTTTGATAGTCCCGTGGTATGGTCGCATGCGAGTGGCTTTCTCAACATCACGCTTGCTTCAGTCTACAACACCGGGGACGAATTCGAGGTGACAGTCTTTTATCATGGCCACCCTCCCGAAGGTGGTTTCCAGGGGTTTGCGTTCGGCACGCACGGTAGTCCGGCCGTGCCGATCATCTCGACGCTCTCCGAGCCATACCTGGCACAATCCTGGTGGCCCTGCAAGGACACACCCTCCGACAAGGCCGATTCCACCGATGTCAGCGTGCGCGTGAACTCGTCCTTCTATGCTGTCTCGAATGGCGTGCTCCGGGACTCCATCGGCAATGGTGACGGGACCACCACCTACGTCTGGCACGAGCAGTACCCGATCACGACCTACCTCGTGTCGCTGGCCATCTCCAATTACGCGCGGTTCGACCGGTGGTACCATTACGGGGCCGACTCGATGCCCGTGCGTTTCTACTCCTATCCCGAGAAACTCTCCAGCGCCATCGCCAGCTGGCCGATTACGGTCGATCAAATTGCCTTCTACGCCACGACTTTCGGCGAATACCCGTTTCTTGAGGAGAAGTACGGCATGGTCCACTTCAACTGGGGCGGGGCCATGGAGCATCAGACGGTGACATCGGCGACATCCAGTAGTTTTGGATTTGATCAGTACCTCGTTTGCCACGAATTGTCCCACCAATGGTGGGGGGACATGATCACGTGCCGCAACTGGAACCACATTTGGATGAATGAGGGATTCGCATCGTATGCAGAAGCACTCTGGGCTGAACATCTGGGAGGCACGACCGGATACCGCAATTACATGACCAGCATGAGCTACTACAGCAGCGGACGAATCTACATCGACGACACGACCAGTGTTGCTAACATCTTCTCGAGCCGCGTCTACGATAAGGGAGCCTGGGTGCTGCACATGATGCGCGGGATCATCGGCGATGCCGCGTTCTTCGCCACGCTGCGCGCCTACTACGACGACCCGCGTTACAAGTGGAAGGATGTGGTCACAGAGGAGTTCCGCGATCTCGCCGAGAGCATCTCCGGGGTGAATCTGCACGATTTCTTCGACGACTGGATTTATGGGTACTACTACCCGCAGTACTTCCACTCATTCGTTTCTGAATCCAAGCCGGGTGGCGGGTACAGGGTTTACGTCCATCTGCGGCAGGCGCAGGCGACAAATCCACAAGTCTTCCGCATGCCTGTCGAGATCAAGGTTGAGGGCCTGGTGGGAGTCAGCCAGACTTACCGTGTCTCGAACACCCAGCGAGAACAGGACTACGTCTTTGATTTTTCCGCCGCTCCGGCTTTGATCAGCATCGACCCCAATAACTGGATTCTCGATCAGTCGTTCAGCGAGACGTATCCCTTGACCCTGTTCACCGACACGCTCCTCCAGGGGACGCAGTACACATCATACCATGACAGCCTGATCGCCAAAGGCGGCACCCTGCCGTATCAATTCACTGTGGCAGGGGGGATTCTTCCCGATGGCCTGTCACTGAATGCGGCGACCGGAGTGATATCGGGAACGCCGACAGGCTCCAGCACGGTCGCGCTCACACTCGGTGTCTGGGATGACGGTCACATCCATTACAGCGAGAAATCAATGAACATTTCCATCAATCCGGCGCCTTTCCTGCTGGGCGACGAGGACGGCGATGGAATTGTCGACGTCTTCGACGTCATTTTCCTGATCGATTACGTCTTCAGCGGCGGTCCTGCTCCGACTCCCGCCAGTCTGGCCGATGTTGACCACAATTGCGCCGCCACCGTCTTCGACGTGATCTATATCATCGACTACGTCTTCTCTGGCGGCCCGGCCCCGCTGTTGGGCTGTCTGCCGTAGAGAATCTGGATAAGTGAGACGGAACGGGTCCGCCATAAGTGGCAGGCCTTTTCATGCTTGATGGATTTGGATGTGAGGAGATTCCTCGTTTGCGGGGGCACGCTCCTCGATCTGGTGGCATGGGCATCCTGCCCATGCCAACGGGCGGGACGCCCGTGCCACCCAGCCGCCGTGGCCATGCTTCCAAAGAATATGTCAGTTCCCCATCACCAATCCCCCCCGCACCCCTTCTCGGTGTTCAATGGCATGGTCGTATTCAATCCGCGCTGTATCCACGTCGTGTCGTTCTTGGCAAATGGCTTGTCCTTGGGGTAGGCGTCCTTGCCGCCGGTATCGAGGAAGACGCCGAGTGTCAGAATCGAGTCGCGCAGTGTGCCGCGTGATGTGAGATTGGCGCGCCCCAGCGTCGTCGCGGCGGTGACTCGGTACTCATCGTCACCAGCCTTGTCCCAGAAAAGCCCGATCCCGTCATCGTTGCCGCCACCGAGCGAGAGATTCGGGGCATCGTATTCATCATTGCCGGCCTCGTCGAGCAGAAATCCGATCGTGAAGTCATGCCCCGCTCCCTGCGCCATATTCATGGTGGCTGTGTAGTGGTCCATGCCTGCCTTATCGTTGAGGAAACCCACTCCGAAATGGGCGCCCGATCCCTGCACGTACCAGATCCCACTGTACTTGTCGTTACCAGCCTTGTCCCACAGCATTCCGATCGAGTACCAGTAGGCGCATCCTTGGGCGAACAATCCTGCGGAGTATTCATCATCCCCGCCCGCGTCGATCAGATACCCGAT
>JAGVEK010000536.1 GCA_020058315.1 Candidatus Zixiibacteriota bacterium | reverse complement strand
GGATAATCATCAAATACCGTGCCAACCTGCTTCAGACCTCCCCAGCCAACGAATCCCATTGGGAATCAATGGGTTGGAAGCGCGGGCACAAAATGAAATCGCCCTCCCTCTGAACTCGGAAGGACCGACTGGACGGAATGGTACAATCGACGCCCCGACCAGGGCATGTCTGCTCTTCTTGATCAATCCACTGTATTGCTGCGGAGAGTGAGAATGTCCCCCCTCTCCCTCTTGGGGAGAGGGGTCGGGGGTGAGGGGAGTCGGCGTGCCATTCCCGCTGACGCTGGCGCGGACCAAATCGGCACTGCAGAAGCCCGGGCCTCAGGAGCCAATGCCTCGTTTCAGTCCACGACTACGGTCCGCATGGATCCACCGGGGCCGGGCCACCGCTGAACGCCGTCGCGATCAGGTAGATCACGTCGAACACGTCGGTGACACCGTCGTTGTTCACATCCCCCCGCGTTCTCGGACACTGCGGATCCTGAGGATCAACGCTGCCGCTGAACGCGACAGCAATTACTTCGATGACGTCAAACACGTCGATGGATCCATTGCCGGTCGGACGCTGGGCGATATCGCCCTGCCTTGGGCAATTACACACAAGCTGGAACTCTGCCCGAATCAGCGAATCCACGCGCTTGAGTTCCACCACTGAGGAATAGGCCACGATCGGGTCACAAACAACAACATCCGGCTGAGGGGGTGCCGATGGTAGGGGAGACGTGAATTCGAAAAGATCCAGATCGGTGTTGTAATCCGTTCGGTGCACGATGAGAAACTGGTCCCCAGTCGCAAATTCGACATTGCCATCCCGCGCGACCGTCAGAAAGTACATGATGGGCAGAGGATTCATGGTCGCCTCGACTTCGAAACCGGGATCGGGCGTTGCGCTGTAATCGGTATCGAAGATCCAGAGCCATTCACGTGGCCCGCTCGCAACCGTATTGTCTGTCGCATACCCATTGGGGGGCCAGTACTTGCCGTCAACCGTTCCGTACAGTTGATTGTTCTCCAGATACCCGATTGCGAGCCGACGCGGAGGGTCGGCATCCGTGTCCCACGCTGAGAGCGGCACGCTCTTCGAATAGTCCTGAAATGAATACCCACCGACTGGGTTGATTATGAACGGAGCGAATTCGGGTTTGACCGGCGGGTCGGCGAAACTCCTTCCGTAACGGTATCCGTAGGAAACCTCCGGGTCATTCTGATCGAAGTTGCCGTTAGCATCGACGGTGGCCAGTTTAAGCAGGACGTTCTTAACCTTTAGTGGAGGGACTCCCGGTGGCCCCCCTCCCAGGAGGTGGAAGGGGCTATTCCACCCTATGGCACCGTCGAAGCCCTCGAATTGGAGCCCACCAGCTCCGATCCACGTGAACCGTCGAGTCCCGCTGGGAACATCCCAGCCTCCGACACCGGCCACAGGGCAGATGACCTTGACTTTCATGCCGTCAAAAATCGGATAGTCTTCATCCCCGGACTGGTTGGTTTGGCCGCTGACTACCATGAGGTCTGTAAACAGATCTGTGACAGACCACGCGAACTCCGTGCTGTCAGGCTTCACTTGGAAGTTGATCCGGTAATTGTGACCGGTTGTCGTTGATGGGTCGACTACCAGCCCGAAGGCGGTGCCGACCGATGCCCCTGCAATGTGCGCCGCCGGGATCGTGTCGAAGTCAAAGAACTCTCCGCCTGTTCCCGCACCGACCATGACCGCCGCCACAACCTCCTGGGTGTCGCCGGGTGCCATGGCAAAAGGTCCAGAGCTCAGCATGAATCGCCGGTCAGCGGGGGCGTTATCGAGCCAGCCGGTCCCTGTCCAGGGATCGCCGGAGCAAACGAATTTGGTCGGAAGTCCCGTCGTGGGGTCGATCACGGTCGCGCCGGTTCTGTCAAGCCCGCCGAGGTAGTTGTAAGACTCGATGGCACTCGAAGGATCGGTGCCGTTGATGTACTTGTTGAATGCGGTCATTGGCAGGTTCCGGAAATCCGGCAGCCATCGCCCCTCTCCCGAACGCCAGGCCGAATCCCCCGGCGAAGGTACCATTGGTCCCTGGAGCAGACCGAACCCTACTGTGGGAGGTGCCGCGCCATAGATGGGATCCGGGCCGGCGTTGTAGCAGTAAGCGAGGGAGAGCGTGGAGTCGCATCCGGTCAAATCGTCATAAGCCGAACCCAGATCTGGGTCCCCCCAGAGTCCGACATAGGTGCTCTCCAGCGAATTCGCGCCCTTGTTAATCAACGTGTACCGCAGGAAGACGGTCTGTCCAAGTTCGCAGGAAAGATCACTGCCGTAAGCGTACAGCTGAACTTCGACTCCCAAGGGCGGCGTACTGCCCGCGTGGTTGCTATGCTCCGCCGACCGCGCGTCGTTGAAGACACTCCACAAGGCCTGTTTGCCCCAGCAAAGCGGGATCCGATACCCATCGGCGCCAATCGAATCATTCCCCAGGTGATTCTTCACCACGGGTGCACCCTGATCGTACGGCCAGTTGGCGTAATCGGGGTTGCTCAGGCGCGTGTCGCCCTGCTTGATCTTGTAGACATGAAACACAGGATTGTCGGGCTGAAATGTCCCGTTGAGCATCGGCCCCGGCACATACTCGTTGGAGTATTCCGCCACGGTCACCCGCGTCTCCCCGCTCACCTTCGCCCCGACCCAGATGCCGGCGGCATAGACGGCAGTCTTGTTTGTGGTGCGGGGGAAATACAGCCCGTCATTCTTCCCCAGCAAAGCGGTCTTGTCGTAGGCAAATGATCCGGTGTTCCCAACGAACATCAAGAGGGAGTTGGCGTCGAAGTAGGACGTCAAATCGATTGTCAGCGTGGCGGTTTCCCAGTCTGTTCTGTCGGGTCCGGCCGCTGTGGTGATCTCTGTTGTCAGCAGCAAGATTGCCGCCGAGACAAACCCAGTTCGAGCAAAACGAGTCAACCGTGTCATGTCGCACCTCATTCATCCGCCACGTGGGCTACTCGGGCGAAAACGTGCAGATTGCAAGCCGGCCGAACACATTCTGGCTTTGCCCCGCCGGCCGGTTTGGCGAGGGCGCTTCCTCAGAAAGATAACGCATTCCCGAATTATGTCAATCCACAAAATCAGGATTTCACATGTGTTTGCTCAAGTCTCTCCGCGGTCCATCCCGAGCCGCCCCCGGACCGGTCATCAGGCGAATCATCTCATGTGTCCAGCCCATATTTCCGCAGCTTCGTATACAGCACCCGCCGCGTGATTCGCAGCCGTTTCGCCGCGTTGCTCTTGTTTCCTCCGCACGACTGCAGCGCTGCCACGATCATCTGACGCTCGACATCCGCGATACCCTCAGCGTCATCTGTCGGCCCAGGATGCAACGTGACCTCAGGTTGCATCCGCGTCGCTGCCCGCGCGGGCGCGAGGCCGGGAAGAAAACCCAGATGCTCCGCCTCGATCTGCCCGCCGTCGGCCAGGATGGTCGCACGTTCAAGGATATTTCTCAACTCGCGAATGTTCCCCGG
>JAGVEK010000331.1 GCA_020058315.1 Candidatus Zixiibacteriota bacterium | reverse complement strand
TGACCTGATCCACTGTCATATACCCGAAATCATGTGCGGATAGTGCGCTGAGCATCCAGAGACCGATGTTGGTTGGACTGGTACGCATCGCCAGTTGGTTCTGGGGGGAGACCTGGTAGTTGTCAGGTGGAAGCCAAGACGTATCGGCGCTGACAAAGTCCGAGAAATAGCGCCAGGTTCGTCGTGCCACCTGCCTCAGGAACCGCAGATCCCTTTCAGGCAGCAGGAGTTGCTTTTGCTTCGCCTGCGGTCGAAGGTTCAAGAGCCAGCCGATCAGAGGGGATAGGAACCACAAGACGAGCCAGGGGCTGGCCATCGCAAGGCTGGATGGCATCCAGCGCTGCACCGCCCAACCCACGATTCCACTGAATAGGCTCGCCAGGCCCAAAGAAGCTACAAACAATGGCTGCCGACGCGGTCCACTCCCATGGGTCACCTGGGCCGAAGTCCATTCGAGCAACCCACGGTGAGAGATGAGGCGGCGATACCAGACCCGCAGAATGGCATCCAGAGCCAGCCAGGCCTGGTGCACAAGCAACGCCGCATCAGCAACCGTCCGCAGCAGGTCGTTTGCCACCTTCGAGAAGGAGAAGCTCTTCAGCCCCTGGCGAGTGGTCGCCATGGTGAAGGGCTGCGCGAAAGGGTGGAAGAGCAGCTGCATGGCGACCACAAGCGTAGAGATCCACCCCATCTGAGGAGAAGTCAGCCAGGAGGCTATGAGTAAGCCCAGGCTGGTCGCGGGTATCAGGCTCCGGCGCAAGTTGTCGAAAACCTTCCAACGGTCGAACCAGGAGAGTGGGTTTGGCGCTCGCCGTCCTCCAGGCTCGGGAACCCACGGCAAAATCCAATCCGCAATTTGCCAATCACCGCGAATCCAACGATGTTGCCGGCGGGTGTAGCTCAGGTAACCCTGCGGGAACTCATCATAGAGCTCAATATCACTGGCCAGGCCCACCCGGACGTGAGCGCCTTCAATCAAGTCATGGCTCAGCAAACACTCTTCAGGAAACCTCCCAGACAGCGTCCGACTGAAGGCGCGCACATCATAGATACCCTTGCCATGGTAGGAACCTTCACCGGCGAGATCCTGATGGACATCGGAAACGGCCTTGGTGTATGGGTCAATTCCGACCGCTTCTGCGAAGAGTCGGCTGAAAGGCGAGGCGCTCGTGCTCGGAAGTGTTGGGCTCACGCGCGGTTGGATGATGGTGTAAGAGCCGGCCAGGATCCTGCCTGCGGCATCGAAGCGCGGCCGGTTGAGAGGGTGTGCCAGGGTCTCGATCATCCTGCGGGCAGTGCCGAGAGGCAGTTGTGTGTCGCTGTCTAACGTGATGACGAACCTCACCTTGGATAGGTGATCCGGGTCGCCGACGTATACTAAACGATCGGCATCTTCAGGTCGCGTTCCATCAATCAGACGATTGAGTTCTTCTATCTTTCCGCGTTTGCGTTCCCAACCGATGAATTTCTGCTCGGATTCACTCCAAGTGCGGTCCCGATGGAAAAGGAAGAAACGCTTACCCCCATACCGATGGTTGAGAGCTTCGAGGCCCTCGGTCGCCGTCTGGAGCAGTCTTTCGTCATCCTCACGATGCGCCTGATCTGAATCGGTGTAGTCCGTGAAGAGGCTGAAGAGCAGATTGCCTTCTTTGTTGGCCAGGTACCGGATTTCTAAATTTTCCACCTCCGCCCGGATCGTCTCCGCGTCCCCCATCAGCACGGGCACAACGATCAACGTTCGAAATGCGTCAGGAATGCCCGAAACCTCAAAATTCATTTTTGGAAGGGCTCGTGGTGGAAGCAGCCGCATAACAAGATAATTCAAAACATCGATCGCGAGTTGGCTGATGGGGATCAGTAAAAGGAGGGCGATCACAAGCCGGATCCCGGGCGTCTGCCCGCGCAGACCATGCAGGACGATCAGAGAGATGGATACAGCGGAGAAGAGGCTGAGCCCAAGAAAGTACACTGCAGAATGATGGCGGTATATCCACTGCAGGACGCGGAAACGCGGCGCCTCATGGCAACGGAGGAGCTGCGCAAGCTCGCGCCTTCCTTCACCTATCAGATAAGTCCCGACGTGGAGCCACCGTTCATCCTTCGCCGCTTCACGCGCGGCTTGCGTCGCCAGCTCGATGGCGCGTTGGGCGACATAGTCTTCCGCTTGACCGGATCCACGGGCGAGTTCTTCAATCGTACGACGATAGCGATCGCGTGTGTCGAAATCCATCTTGGAATAAACGCCGGAGGGATCGAATCGAAGCAATCGCTCCACGCGGCTGAGACGCTCGAAGACTCCTCTCCAATCCAACAGGGCCAGCTGTCGCAAGCTGGTGAATGCGTTGCCGATAGAGATCTGATCCTTCGTCTGGCGGTTTTGCTCACGCAGGTTGAGTTCGCTCAGGGAATTGCGGTAAGTGCGCTCTATCCAGCTCTGGACCGGCGCTAAAGCGGCGTCTTCGTCGTAGAGATGACCGACCAGTTGAGTGGCGAAATAGGGGCTCGGGTTGGGTTGGGTTGCAGCAAGTTCTGCCAGGATAGAGAAGAGCTGTTTGGGATCTCGCCGGTTGGCCGTAATGAGCCTGTTCGCCCAGAAGTCGGCGAACTCACCTTCCCGCAGCTCGGTCAGAGCGCTGGCGGCAAGGTCCCGGATGCTCTCCATCAACGCGATGCGCAGCATCTGGGGGACAGCCCAGAGTTCGCCAATTGTCAGCGTGCGCACGGATTGATATGCCTCAATAAATGCAAGGATGTTCTCCCGGTCTATGCGCCATTCCGCAGAGGAGACAAGTTCCTTCGCCAGACCGTAGATGCGCGGCAGGCCCCGGTAGGGATCGTTGGCGAGTGCCGGCAGCTCCTGGTAAAAACGCCGGGGAAGGTTCAACTGAACGTCGCGGGCGTTGCTCTCGACGACGTACTCATTATCGAGGATCCACTCGGCGGTCGGAGGCGTCCCCTGTTCCAGGCGACTCGCTTCGGAGAGAGACAAGCATACCTGATGTACCCATTGATGGGCGTTTTCGACCCGCCTCAGCAGCTCAGCGTTCCGCCGCGTCTTTGGGTCCACTTCGTGGTCCTTGGCTAGGCGCTGGGCATGCTCCTGGATCTGCGCCGGAGAGAGCGGCGCCCCAAGACTTCGGAGATCTCCAATTGGATTCTCGCGCTTCGGATGCAGGACGAAGACTGCGGGTGGGATGTCGCCGCTTTCTCGAAGCGCCGCCGCCGGGAACCGCAGTGTTTCAATCGGCGCCTGGAGGATCAGAACGGTCTCCTCGGACACTAACCAACGTGCGTGATCCTCAAGAAGCCTTCGTTCGACACCGTACTTCGATCGCCGTATCCACACCCCACCCAAGAGAGTTCCGATCAATCCACCTGCGAAGATCGGAACCAGGGCAGAGAGGCTTCCGCTCAGAATCGGCGCCGACCCGTGTAGGACCAGGGATGCCACGCCGGCGAGGCCCCCGAAAAGAATGGCAGTCAAGGTCACACCGAGAGCACGGCGCCAAAGGAAGGGGTCCCGTATGTGTACATCTCCGCCCGCGGTCTTGTGCACCAATGCGGCGCGGCGGAAGCCTCTTCTCTGCAGCTTCCGTAGAGCCCTACGAGCTTCATCTCGTTCTGCAAAGTAGCCTATGAGGGTGCCTGCCGTATATCGTTTCACGGAAGTAACTCCAATTTAAGGTTAGTCATATTAACTTTTGAAGCCTATATCCAAGCTCAGCAACAAGGTTGAACGCCCGATCCAAGTTAAATTGAGGTTCATTTTCATGACGGCAGAATCAATATCATAAAAAATCTCGGATTGCCAACTCTGTACGTGTTAACATGGCCCGAAGCTTTTCAGTATAGACCTCTTATGGGGGGGTGTGCGACAAATTTATAAGTACGATTTTCACGCCGCCGCCCGGTGCTCCCAAAAATCTTCCCAACGGTTGCTCAGAATACTGCAGCGC
>JAGVEK010000533.1 GCA_020058315.1 Candidatus Zixiibacteriota bacterium | reverse complement strand
TACGAGGAATCCGCCGCGGCGGACGCCCCAAGCGCAGGGCATGACGAAGCAGTCTCTGCATTCTCACGTCACCGCTGGGTCCTGCGAAGTTGTCCAGCCGTCACGATGGTCATGGCTTCTTCTTCCGAAACAGGCTCTTCAGCAGTTCATCGACGGTTGGCCCGCCAGCGGCCGAGTCAGTCTTGGGAATGAGCAGATTCTCAATAAAAGAGCGTCCCACGCTTTTCGCATCAAGACTGACATGCAAGTCGGAAGTGGTCCCACTCAGACCGAAACGAAGTTGCGTTCCGCGGGTGAGCCCCGCCAGTCCCGAGGCGCGTCCCGGCGTGAGAGTCAGACCGACATTGTAGTCCAGGGTCTGATCGAATCCGTAACTGCCAATGGCGCTCCACCGGGCATCATCGGTCGCAAACCGCAGGGTATCAGTCACAATGCGTCCATTGACCACTTTGAATGACACAGCAAGGTCTCGAAAGGGGTGAGGGCGATTCAGACTTGCGACGCCCAGTCTGGATCCCAGGCTGTCGAGGAATGGCGATGCCTCCAATCGCCCGGAACGCATCGAAGTCCGACCAGCGGCGATCAGCGTCGGTAGAATCTGGCTCCGGTATCGCCCATTTCCGCTGAACTGGCCCGAAAACTCAAGATCCCCCGTTATGGCTCCGGACCAGCCGAAGAAGCGCGTGAGGAAGCTGTCGGCCGACAGGGAATCCGCACGAAGGTCGGCGGCAAAACCGGGGATGCGCCAGTTGCCGACATCCCAGCGAAGCGAGCCGGCAGCACGTCCACCAAACAACCGGGCCGTTCCCGGCTCGAAAGCGAGCACGTTCTCGCGAAGAGTGAATGGCGACCGGACATCGGTGAAAGTCATGCGCGAATAGACCAGCGTATCACACACGATCTGGCCATCCGCGGAGACAACCGGAAACGAGGAATGCGGCCCGCCTTGACCGGCATTCGCAGGAGATTCAACAGTCTCGCCAATCAACTCGTCGAGATTCAGGTATGGGATGCTCAGATCGAATCGAGCACGGGGTACATCCAGTGTCTTGAATCCTGCAAGCAGGGAAGGAATCAACTCGGCGACGGTTCCTGTGATACGACCGACTGATGCCCCTGCTCTCCAGTCGGTTCTGAGTAGCGTTAGGTCATGACCGGCAAGAGACCAGTCCAGCGCAAGCAGGACCGTATCGACCGCCCACGCGGTGTCGGTCAGGATGAGTTTTTCCGACAGGCACCGGCCATCGAAGCGCATCCCTCGCCACGCCTTTGCGGGGCCGAACGCGTTAATGTCGAGATGGAGATCCCCACCCAGAGCCGGGCCGCCTGGACGCAGCGGCAGAGAAACCGAGGCAGCAGAATCGCAATCGGCCACGAGGTGCGCCGAGAAATCAGGGTCTTGAGAGAACACCCGATCGATCGCGCCACTGGTGGAGAATGTTCCACCGGGAATCTTGCCAGAAGTCACTGCCCACGATATGGTTTGCGATTCGCCTCTGATTTCGATGCGCGGGGTGGTGACGGGCTCCGGCCAGCCAGCCGGCCGGTAGCGAATGTCGGTCAGATCGAAACGCGCCAACCAGTCAGGAATAGTGCCAGCAGGCAGGGGCCATGCCACATTCGCCTGCATGTCGCCAGCGATCTTCCCATCAACGCCCCAAACCTCCCTCAGGAATCCGGCCTGATGCAACTGGGTTGTCACACTGCTGATCTCGATCGGAGAGAAACTCGCGTTGAACTGAATCTCGGTCAGGCCGGGATTGGAGCGGACAGCACCCTGCAGGGAGACCACGGCCCCGAAGACAGTCACCATCAGTGAGTCGAAGGTTACGGATTTCTCGGATGTGTCCAGCCACCCGGCCCCGTACGCGTGGGGAATGCCCTCCGGTACCGACCAGTCACGGGATGGATCCGACACAGAGAACGAGTCAATCGAAAGATCGGCTGTGATGCCGATGATCTGAGGCCTCTCCCCGGTGTCCGCGGTCGCTGCGAGACGGACTCCATGAACGTCAATCCGGCGTTGCGTCTTGTAGTTGTCGATGATCAACTCGCCGTCACTCAGGATCAAACAACCCACCGGTAACGACGATGCCAACGCGCTTTCAGGCGGGGCAGAAGCCATACCTCCGGGAGGTATCTTCCGCCGGCGAATCAGATCCGAGACGTTGGAATGTCCCTCACCATCGAACTCAAGCAGCAGGGATGGTGATTCCAGAATGATGCAATCCAGCCGGACCCGGCCAAGCAGCAACGGCAGCAGGCGCGCCTTGAACTCCACCTTGTGGATGGTGAATAGGGGCTCCAGGGAGTAGCCGGGCTTGTTCTCAATCGTGACGTCACCGAGCCAGACACCAAGTCCACCCCAGAGGGAGATTCCCGCATCCGCAATGGCCATCTTACGGCTGATCGCCTCTTCGAGGCGCGGAGTCAGCATGGCCAGGATCCGCTCGCGCGTGAAAACGACCTTGATCACGATGACCGCGGAAATCAGAAGGATCAGGAGAATCGAGATGAGCCAGATCGT
>JAGVEK010000568.1 GCA_020058315.1 Candidatus Zixiibacteriota bacterium | reverse complement strand
GGGAGGTGCGGTCGCCTACAATGTCGTCCACTTCATGGATCGCGTCCGCTGGCGGCGGCTGGCGTCGGTGATCCATTAGCCTCATTGCACAAGAGAAAACGAGAAGGCCCCGCTCCCACGGGGCCTTTCTTCTGCACCTCAGGGCGGCGCCGGATTGTGTTTTGCCGGTCGGACCTTGCTGGGTGCCCCGCAGCTCTGCTGGCGGGTGACCCTGATGCTCCACTCCCTTCAGATTTCTGTGTGCCACTGACTTCAGAGCCTGTTGAAAAAGCCTGTCGTGTGCCTTGCTGGAGGGCGGACAAGAATGTCCGTCCTACCAAAGAATCGGATATCAGTAGGCCGGACACTCCTGTCCGGCCTTTTTCAACAAGCCCTTCAGTCGGTGGGTCGCACGGGGGAAAACCACTGACCAAGGTCAGTGGCACACACCCACGCTGAACGCTCCCTCGAGGGGAAGCGGTGATGGAGGGTTGGGGTCCGATCCGGGTTGACGCCGCACGTTGTCCGGCCTGTGCGAGCGGGGGAGGTTGTCCCGTGCGTGACACTCGGAGTCGCCAGATGGTGGCGCTTTCTCTTGCTGGATGATATATTGCCTGCCGGTCTGCAGCCGACTACGCGCCGCTTCTCTACGATCAGCGCTACAGACCACGGATTGATATCGACTGAGGGTTGGTGGCCTGATGGGATCTCGGTTCCAACGACATGTTGAGAATTTGCGGTCAACGCCACCCGGGCATTCGCTCGAGATGGTGGAGATTGTAGCGAGTTCGTTGAGGAGAGTGCTTCCGGTTTCATGGAAGAGGACGGCACTGCGAAGCCTGCCGTGGTCGCATCGTGTCCGTGCCTATCAGTCATTCTGGCAAGCGTGCCGGCGCCTCTCGATCCATACGATCGATGATCTTCTAATGAACACCCGCATCCTGGCAGACAAGCCAGGCATCGGACGGCGGAAACTGCAAGCCATCTTCGAAGAGCTTAGCGCACCTCGCGACAGCGGTGTGATGCTGCCAGATCACGCGACTTTCCTGGCTGGGGTTCGTTACGCCCTTCGGGTGGGGATCATTCGCGACCTGATCGCGAGGTTGGAATCCGCTGTTTGGCGTCCCTCAACCAGCGATCTCCGAGATCTGTTCGGGCGGATCATGCTCTCCCTCCCGCGGGATCGCAAACATCTTGCGATCCATCGGCTCCCGTGGTCCCAGCGGAACCGCCATCTGACCTCCTTCTGGGAGGACGCTGGTGTCACAAAGGTCCTGGACCTCGTGTCGGCAGGTGCGAGACTCTCACGCGTGCGATCTCTTGGGAGCCGGAACCTGCTGGAAATCGTCGCAGATCTGGTCAGAATGGACCCGCAACTCGCTTCCGAAGTTCCAGTCCCGCATCGAGACCCGATCGGAGACATCGTCCTTTTGCATGATTCCATCGCCGGGCAAACTGCGCCGAGTCCTGACCTCATCGGGAACCTCTACAGTGCCATCCTCGACCAGCTTCCTCAGGCCCTGCTTGACATGGATCTCATATCCGTGCCGTGGTCCAGAGAGTGGTGTTTCCAAGACCAGTTCTGGTCAATGCTCGGTGTGAGACGGGTATCGGACCTGAAGACGGCCTCCCGGAGAATGCGAACATTCAGAGGCATCGGGAGGACGAAGATTCTCCTGGTCGCGAGGGATCTGATCCGCATGGATCCCGTGCTGCATTCGAAGCTGGCTCCGCAACTTGGCGCATTGGCAGAGTCGTGCACTGCCGCCACGATCGCGGCGACGGCTCCCCGGGAGTGTGACCCCCAGATTGGGGAAGTGGCATCTCATCTCAGCGATGTCGATCGCGATATCCTGGAACGACGTCTTTGGTGGCGGAACCAGCGCCCGCCAGCAACGCTCGCTGAGGTCGGCGCTGATCACGGGGTGACCAGAGCTCGCGTCCAGCAGCGGCAGAGCGATCTTGCCCGAATCCTTTGCCGGTTGCCCGCCTTGCGACACCTGCGGGAGAGACTGCTAATGGCTGCCGGAGCCTCCCAGCGATCTGCTGCTCGAACCAGTTCATTGAACGGATACCGCGAAGAGATCGATTACGTCCTCAATAACTTCGATTTCCTCTCACGTTTGTACGCTTCCAACGGGGAGGGCCCTCCGTTGAGGGAGCGTTATAAGCCCTGCGGGATAGTGATTATTTCTGTCGAATCCAAATGATGCGGGGTAAAGCCAGGCACCCCTGACATCGTGGCCACTGATCTTGGTTCTTCAGCCGGTGGAAATCTGTTTGCCACTGACTTCAGTCAGTGGGTCGCGCGAGGAGAAATCACTGACTGAAGTCAGTGGCACGCACTCGCGCTGAATGACGCTATCCCCGCTCCACCCTCACAAAAATCTCCTTGGCGATCTCGGTTTCGAGTGCGACGTCGGTCTGGTCGATGCGGATGATGTACGATGGGAAGCGCTGGCTCAATGTCAGTTCCGATCCGGGAATGACGCCGTACGATGCGAGGCGGCTCAGCCGTCGTTTGGTGCGGGGCGTGATAAAGACAATTCGCCCACGCTGCCCGATTTTCATTTCCTTGAGCGGAATGACCAAAGGCTCAATCGGCTTGCGTTCGCCATTGCAGCACGGTCCCGGTGGAATCGGCTTGCCGTGAGGACAGACGGGCGGGTGACCGAGGAAACTGCAGACGGACTGCGTGACCTTCTCGTCCAAGATGTGCTCGAAGGTGCATGCGGATGCCTCCCACGATTGCTCCTCCAAACCAAACAAGTCGCTGAAGAGGCGCTCGGCGAGCCGGTGACGCCGGATAATCTGCGCCGCACGCTCGCGGCTGGATTCGGTCAAGACGATCTTGTCGCCGTCCTCGGCGACCTCACCCTCGGCAGCCATCTCGGCCACGATCTCGTCGAGGCGAGTCGACTCCACCCGCGCCGCCAGATCCGCCCGCGTCTGCAACTGGTCCTCGGCCATCGTCCAGAGAGCCTCGAGAATTTCGTCGCGTTTATGGCCGTGGTCGGGATGCATAGGTGGCTTTCACTCGAAGATGGTGCGTGCGTGCACACACCAATGTTTCTGATCTTCCCTGCGTGGTCCGCTGATTCATGTCGATCCCGCCGGCCGCTTTCCAAAGAGCTTCTTCGCAAATCCCACCAGTGACGATTCGACCACAGTTTCGTACCCGCATCGCGGGCAGCAAATCTTCTCGCAGCCCTTCTTGAGAAGACATCCGGTGCAACGCGTGTTGGCGTTGATCTCGAATTCCAGGCCGCACAACGGGCAGGTCATCCGATCCATCCAACCCCCCGGAGAACATAGTTGACCGCGCCGCCCATGAAAAGCGCAAAGGGGATGATGAAAAGACCCATCAGTATCGCCGCCTTCAGCCCATGCTCTTTGATCACCACGAAGAAATTCGCGATGCAGGGCATGAAAAGGGTGATCGTGATTAAAGATGTCACGATCTGAATGGCGTCCAATCCGCCGTCTCGGGCCAGGACAAACAGACCGGCAGCGCCGTAGTCACGCCTGAGGAAGCCAACGATAAACGCCTGCGTCGCCTCGCGCGGAAGCCCCAAGAGCCCTTTGATCACGGGCGCAGACGCTTTCTCAATCCACGGCAGAAGGCTGGCCCTGTCCATGATGAACAACAAGATCGTGCCGTAAACAAACAGTGGCGCCGCCTCCTTCAAGTACCACTCCATCCGCGCCAGCGTCTTGGACGCAATGTTCCCGACTTTGGGCCAGCGCAAAGGAGAGATCTCCAGAATGAAATCGGATCGCTCTCCCTTCAGCAGTTTCGATGACAATAGCCCGACGGCGAACAGCACACCCAGGACAACCCCGACCCAGATGATCGTGGCGGAAAACGCCAGCCCCGAAAGCATTCCCAGGATCACGCCCATCTGCGCCGAGCAGGGGACCCCCAGCGCCAGAAGCAACGTGACAATCACTCGCTCCTTCTTGGTATCCAGCACGCGGGTGGTGAGTGTTGCCATCGTGTCGCATCCCAGGCCCAAAACCATCGGCAGAACCGCGCGGCCATTCAGCCCCATCGCCCGGAACAGGCGATCGACCATCACCGCCAGCCTCGGCAGATAGCCGGAGTCTTCCAGCGCGCCGAACGCGAGGAAGAATGTGCCTACCACCGGCAGCACAATGGCGAAGGCATATGTCAGCGCCATGGTGATCACGCCATACGGCCCCACCATCAGATCGCGGAATAACGACCACGGCACGAGATTGACCAGCGAAGTCGCCCAAGGATTCAAGTACGCGCCGAAGATCGTCTTCTCCAGGAAGTTGACCGCAGTCCCGGCTCCAAACACACCCACAAACCAGAAAACGGCCAGCAGCACGGCCACCAGAATCGGCAGGCCCCAAAGCGGATGCATTGACCAGCGCCCGAATCTGTCCGCCCACGATTCCGCTCCCCGCTCATTCGTGTGCGAGATGCGGGCTGCCATCTGCTCGACCCATGCCCGGCGCGCACCACTGATGACCGCCGCCGAACTACGGCCGCAGGCGCGACGGATCTCCTCCTGGTAATGTGCCACCATTGTCCAGAATTCTGCCGGTACCGACTCCGGCAAAAGAGCCGCAAGGTCGGATTCACCAGTCAAGAGATCCAGGATTACAGCGCGGGAACTGATATTCGTCTGTGGCAGCGATGCGCTCAGCGCCTCGATCGCGTATTCGACTGCCTGGGGATAGAGCACCGGCGAAGGGCATCGTCTCGCCCGCAGAAGAGATCTCTTCACCTTGTCCAGTCCGCGGCCTTCGACGGCCACGGTGGGGAATGCCTCGATACCAGTGATTCCAGAAAACGCGTCCGCGTCGAATGTGACCCCGCGCAGCCGCGCCTCGTCGGACATGTTGAGCGCGATCACGACAGGGCGTCCCAATTCGAGAACCGACACCAGCAGAGTCAGTGTGCGGCGCGCATTTTTGCTGTCAGCGACCAGAAGAACGGTCGCACAGGGATTGGCCAGCAGGACATCCCGCGTGACCCGCTCGTCCTCCGATTCAGGCGACAGCGACTGCACACCGGGTGTGTCGATGACTTCAACGCCCGGCCCCAGATCGCGTGCCTTGCCGCGCGTAATCTCTACGGTCGTGCCGGGGTAGTTGGAGACCGTGACGTACTTGCCGGTCAGGTAGGAGAAGATGACGCTCTTGCCGACGTTGGCATTTCCCACCAGGACAACGGATGTCTCCTGCGTGCCCGCAGGTGCCGTAAGGGCTGCCTTGGTCATGAGAAATGCCATCAACGCCATTACGGACTATTTAGGTCCGCATTGACGGAAAAGAGACGGCAGCCGTCAATAAGCCACGGTCGCCGGTATGGGGCCGGCCATCACGCGTCGCGGCAGGCGCGGCACATGCCGTAGACCTCCAGCTTATGATGCTGGGAATTGAAGCCGAATTTCTTGGCGACGTCCTTTTGATTCTTCTCGATCGCCTTGCTGGTGAACTCCACCGTCTCCCCGCAAGTGCTGCAGACAAGGTGATAATGGTTCTGGAAGTTGAAGTTGTAATTGTGATCGAAACGCGTGACCCCATCGCCAAAATTCACTTCCCGTGCCAGGCTGGCCGCCGACAGCAGCTTCAAGGTCCGGTAAACGGTGGAGTAGCCGATCTTCAGCCCGCGTTTGCGCACGATGCTGTAGAGATCCTCGCACGAGACGTGGTCCGTGTTGTGGAGGAACAGATCAACCACCGCTCCCCGTTGCGAAGACCGTTTCAGTCCGCGGCGTCTCACGAACAACTCGAACATCTTGCGCTGCTCGGTGACGGTGTCCTGTGATGATTCCTTCGATGCCATTGTGCGCTCCTTATCCTCTGTGGTTAGACAAGTTTGACGAAGTTGATATTCATCTTCACCCATCGCCATTTACGTCAATCGCGGGCGCGGTGTCAACTGTTTCCAAGCCCGGAAAGTCCCGGCCAAACTTATTCACGATACGTCCATCTGCGCGCCACGAAAATGTAATACACGAGCAGCTTGGCAGTGTTCCCCGTTATTGCCATTCTGATTTCTTTCATTTCAGAAGAGTATCCCGCCCGCCGTGGCGGGTCGCAAATGAAACCCAGCAGTAGCAGGTTACCCGCCTCCCGCCCGATTGCCGAAATCCCGGCGGGATTGATCAAAAGGGCATAATCCCGGCTGACGAAACATCTGTTCATGCGTATATGTATATGAATGGCCTCCGACTTAGTCACTATGTTTCGCGCTCTCGCGGACCCCACCCGCCTCCGGTTACTTAACTTGTTGGCGTACAAGGGAGAACTCTGTGTTTGCGACTTGGAAAAGGCTCTGGAGACGGGCCAACCGCACATCTCCCGTCATCTTGCCTATCTCAAGCACGCTGGCTGGGTTCAACCGCGGCGCGAGCGAACTTGGATGTTTTACGCTCTCCGCGGCGATCTGGGGGAGTTGGCTGCAGCGACTCTTCATGCCCTGCAACGGGAATGGGAACGTACCCCGCTGTTTCGAGCCGATCAAGAAAGGCTTGACCGGCTGATCCAGCGCGGCTCCTGCCACTCGACATCCGCCTCGGGCAACCAGCCCGTCACCAAAGAGGTCACCAGTGATTGAACGACGTCTTCCGTTCCTCGACCGGTTCCTGACGGTCTGGATCTTCCTCGCCATGGCGGCCGGTGTCGGCGCCGGCTATCTCTTTCCCGGCATCGTCCCGCTGCTCAATAAATTCAACGTCGGGACGACTTCCGTCCCGATCGCCATCGGTCTAATCCTGATGATGTACCCGCCGCTGGCCAAGGTGCGCTACGAGGAAATGGGCCCGGTCTTCCGCAACTTCAAGGTGCTTGGACTCTCGCTCGTCCAGAACTGGATTGTCGGCCCGATCCTGATGTTCGGTCTGGCCATCCTCTTCCTGCACGACAAGCCCGAGTACATGGTCGGTCTGATCATGATCGGCCTCGCCCGCTGTATCGCCATGGTCATCGTCTGGAACGATCTCGCCAGGGGCGACACGGAGTATTGCGCCGGACTGGTCGCCTTCAACTCAATCTTCCAAGTCTTGTTTTACTCCATCTACGCCTACGTCTTCATCACCGTGCTGCCGACCTGGTTCGGCCTGAAAGGTGTGGCGGTCAGCATCACGATCGGCGAGATCGCCAAAAGCGTCTTCATCTACCTCGGTATCCCGTTCCTCGCCGGGGTGATCACGCGGTTCACGCTCATCAAGGCGAAGGACAAGCGCTGGTACCACGAGAAGTTCATCCCCAAGATCAGCCCGATCACGCTCATCGCGCTGCTTTTCACCATCGTTGTGATGTTCTCGCTCAAGGGCGAGTTCATCGTGCAGCTCCCGCTCGACGTCGTGCGGATCGCAATCCCGTTGCTCATCTACTTCGTCGTGATGTTCTTCCTCTCCTTCTTTATGAGCAAGAGGGCGGGTGCCAACTACGGCCAGTCCGCGACCCTCAGCTTCACCGCGTCATCCAACAATTTCGAGCTGGCCATCGCCGTCGCCATCGCGACTTTCGGCATCAATCATGGCGCCGCATTCGCGGCCGTCATCGGGCCACTTGTGGAAGTACCCGCTCTCATTGGCCTGGTCAACGTCTCACTCTGGCTGGGGCGCAGGTATTACAGGATGCAGAAGGTGCCGGCATGAATGGCATTCTCTTCCTCTGCGTGGCGAATTCCGCGCGCAGTCAGATGGCTGAGGGAATCGCACGATCCCTTGCGCCCCCCGGAGTCCGTATCTGGTCCGCTGGCTCAAACCCGACTCGCATCAGACCCGAAGCCATCACCGTCATGAAGGAAATCGGTATCGATATCTCGAGCCACTCTTCGAAACCTCTCGCTGACATCCCTCTGACCGACGTCGACACGATCATCACTCTCTGCGCCGAAGAAGTCTGCCCGCATGTTCCGGGGAATGTCCAGCGCCTGCATTGGGCGCTGGCCGATCCCGCAGCAGTCGACGGCTCGCAGGAAGATCGCCTGGCAACGTTCAGGATGACCCGTGACGAGGTACGCCGCCGCATTGAGGCCTTTCTCGCGGACCAGAACGTGGTCACAAGATCATCATGATGATCCACTGCTCAATTCGACCCGGTGCAGTTGACACTATCACGCCGCGCTGGTTCCTGTCAGTGTCGCCACCTCTGTCAACGCGCCTGCCCTGTGGCTGTTCTGTAATAGATGTGGTTGTGGCAATGGGTTACACGGTCGTCGGCTCGCCTCGGTTGACAGATTGCGGAATGACGATATATTAAGAAAGTGGATCAACGGAGCAGGGTGTGCCTCATGAGGCAGAATCTTCGAGTCTGGGGTACAATCGTCAATGAGTGACCGCGTAACGAAAGCCCTCTGCCGAAGTGTCATGGCCGTTATCTCAGTCATGGCCCTTTTAGGGCCATCGTTGAGCCAGGTTTTCTGCGCCACGGGGTGCACCGGTGGGCAGTGTGAACCGCTGGTCGCAGAGATCCAATGCGACTTGGATCCGGCCAGTTCATGCTGCGATCAGTCGGACGCATGTGACGAAGTTCCGGCTGTGAACACTGCCGTCTCCGGAATCGCCGGCGATTGCCAGCCGTGCGGGTGCTTTGACCACGAGCAGGTCGCGATATTCCTGTTGCCCAGGAATGAAACGGCTGCGGAGGCGTCCCACGCCATACCCGCGCCGCCGGGAGCGCTATTGCCGGAAGGAATGCCGCTTGCCGGCCATCTGCCCGCTGCGCCGTTCGAGCAGCGAACACACGCCCCACCTGTCCCCATCTATCGGTTGACCCACGCACTCCTGATTTGATCCATCATCTGTGTGCCCGCAGTTGAAACGGCCGGGTGGCGGCTTATGTCTGCTGCCTGGCTAACAGTAGTGACACGTTCAACACGGAGAAGAAACAATGGTGTATGGAATTGGCACTCTGATTGCGGCCCTTGTTCTGGTTCTCATGCTGGGCCTCTCCTCGTACGGCAAGGGCAACAAAGATCGCGGCGGATCGGTTTACTCAAGCAGCTTCCGACATGTCGCGGCGCAGACGATTGCAATGGAAACCCCGCAAACCCAGGGATCGACGTTTCGGGCGGACGTTTTTCACCCACCGGCAAGAACCGACTTCACCTCGCTCGACGGTTCGATCAGGGCCTTGGCCAGGCCGAGAAATATCGACATACAGCATCATGCCCTTGGTGCTCCCGAAACGATGGCGCTCATGAACAGCCTCCGAGTTCGCATGTCGCCCGAGCAGACGATGATCGTGATCCAGGCACCCAATGGGTCTTCCACATGGGGCGGACCGGAAGAAATGGTTGGCAGCATCAACCCAAAGACTGTGTTCCCCTCAGCCCGCATGGCGGAGATTATCAAGCCAGCCCAGGACGGGAAAGACGTTCTCCTCGTGTTCAGTCGCGGCAAGGCGGCTAATGGGGCTCAGTTGATTCAATCGGCCACCGACTATGTCCAAGTACCCGCCAACAAAGCCGAGATGTTTATCGTTGACCCTGACGATCCGGCCAATGCGGAAATCATCGAGAGAACGAATGTGCCGCCGGATTCGCTGAAGGATGCGCGCATGCTCATGGTGGTTGGCGGACAGGTCAAGGGTCAACTGACTCGCGCCACCAATGTTAGTGACATCCAGGCGCTCAAGAAGACATGCAGTGGAAAGTCGGGTTGCTGCTGATGTGGACAAACGTGCGCGTTGTGCTGGGAGTGTCGGCCAGCATCGCCATCGACTTCCTGCCGGATTTGATTGCCGCTCTGCGTGAGCAATCGGCAGTCGTGGATGCCATCCTGACACCTAACGCCTGCAAGATGGTCTCGCCGCTCTATGTATCGGCGCTGACCGGGCGGCGCGTCTACTGGGATGAAATGTCCGCTGATGCCGGGTGGGAAGTGCCGCATATCAACCTGGTTCGCGATGCAGCGCTCTTTCTGGCTGCGCCCGCAACCGCCAATCTCGTCGGCAAGTTCGCCAATGGCATCGCGGACGATTTGGTCACGACGACATTCCTGGCCTGCCGGGCGCCGCGACTCGTGTGTCCCGCCATGCACCCGCACATGTGGGAGGACAGGTTTGTTCAGGACAACATCGCCCGCCTGCGGCAAAACGGCGTGATCGTGGTCGATCCCGTCCTTGGCCGGTGTGCGACCGGCGATGTGGGTATCGGCGCTATGGCGCCGCCCGAGAACATTGTCAGCGCCGTCGCACGCGCTCTTGGCTTCGAGTAACCAATGGAGACAAACCAATGAATGTAATCAAAGTTGTACTGAAGGAACTGACAGAACGCAAGAATCAGCTCGCGACCAGTCTCGTCGCCATCATCATGGGGATCGCCGTCATCGTGGCGATTCGCTCGATCACCTACTACAGCGAGAAAGCGATCGCCCTGGAAATGGATGCCTTGGGCGCCAATGTCCTGATCCTCCCCAAGGGTGTCACTGTCGACGACTACTATCGGGCCGATCTGACTGATGAGACCATGCCCGAGACCTACGTTGACGATATTTTGACCTCGGGACTTAAGGGCGTCGACAACATGTCTCCCAAACTGTCCATGACCGCTGTCGTGAGCGGGCGGGAGACAATTGTGACTGGGATCAGACCGAAGCAAGAGTTCCTCGCCAAACCAGTCTGGGAGATGGCGGGCAGTATCTTCGAAACACCAGTCGGATGTGCGGCGCCGGCCGCCGGGACCAGCCCCAAGACACCGGGTGCGGTTGACCGGCGTACAACCATTGACGCACTGCCGACGGACGGAGTCCTCTTGGGGAACGACTTGGCCACGCGACTTGGCCTGGCCCAGGGTGCAACTCTGGCAGTCAACGGTGAGGCGTTTCAGGTTGCTGGTGTCCTCCCCGCTAGCGGCACGGTCGATGACGGCCGTGTATTTGCCCACCTTGGTGCAGTGCAGAGGATGAGTGGCCAGCCCGGGCGCATTAACGCCATCGAAATGATGGGATGCTGTCAGGAGATCTCCAAAGACCTGATCGCCGGTCTGAATCGTCGTCTGCCCGATGCGAAGGTCGTCACCATCAAGCAGGTGGTGTCGGCGCAGCAAAGAACCAACAACATGATGCGCAATTTCAGCCTCGTTTTCCTGGTGATCATTCTGCTGGTCGGTGGTGCGTCCATCGCAAATTACATGTTCGCCAATGTATATGAGCGCCGCCGCGAGGTCGGCATTCTGGTCGCGCTCGGCGCAGGGCGTGGCCTGATCCAAAGGATCTTTCTGCTCAAGGCACTCATCCTGGGACTTGTGGGAGGTCTCTTTGGCTATTTCGCAGGAACTGCCCTCGCAGTGATTCTCGGACCCCGACTTGCCGGGATTGCGGTCACGCCAAGGGCGGACTGGCTGCTGTACAGCGTCGTTCTCTCTGTGGGATTGTCACTGGTCGCTGCGATTGTCCCGGTTTATCGGGCCACGAAACTCGACCCCTCCGTCACTCTTCAGGAGGTCTAACCCATGATACGAATTGAGAATCTGACGCGGGCCTTTGCAGTTGGCCGGGAGACCATCCGGGCCTTGGATGGTGTATCGTTCGAAGTACAAAGAGGTGAGTACCTGACGGTGACAGGGCCCTCCGGAAGCGGGAAATCCACTCTGCTCATGTCCTTGGGCGGATTACTGCATCCGACATCGGGCCGTGTCATGTTTGATGGTGTAGACATCTATCGCCAATCGCCCCGTGCTCTGGCGCAATTCCGCACCAAGACCATCGGGTTTGTCTTCCAGCAGTTCCATCTGGTTCCCTACCTGACTGCATGGGAGAATGTGGCGTTGCCTCTGATGCTCAACGGCAGCAATCAGGGGAAACACAGACAGATCGCGGTGGGTCTTCTGGAACGGGTTGGTCTGGGCTCCCGGCTGAACCACAAACCGTCGCAACTGTCCGTCGGCCAGCAGCAGCGGGTCGCGATGGCGCGCACCCTGGCGAACAATCCGTCGGTCATCCTCGCCGATGAACCAACCGGGAGCCTCGATCCCGACTTGACGGCAAACCTCATGGCCCTGCTGAAAGACCTGAACTCCGAGGGAAGGACGGTCGTGCTCGTCACCCACTCACGAGAGGTCGCCGCAGCCGGCGATCGCTGTCTCGCTCTTCAGGATGGAAGAATCGCGCAGGCAGCAGTGAGTCAGTTGGTTGGTTGATTGCAGGCGTGCCACGGACAAAGAGGACCAAGCCCCTT
>JAGVEK010000406.1 GCA_020058315.1 Candidatus Zixiibacteriota bacterium | reverse complement strand
GGCTTGCCATGGCGCTCGCCGAAAAGGCCTCCGGTATTTCAGCACGAGTCGCCGGTGCTGTGAAAACGGGGCAACGCTACGATGAATCCGCCGACCAGACCATCAGGACGGCCACACAGGATGAACTGCGGCACGCGGCGGATGTGGCCAGGCGGGGGTTGCTGCGTGTTGCCGGCAGTACTTCCGATCAGGGCGTGAAGCAGGCTGCTGAACGCGCCGCATCAACGCTGGACAAGGCCAGGACCTACGACAGCAAGGAACTCGCTTCCCTGACGGAGCAGCAGGAGGCAGGAAGCCGGCGTCAGGCGGGCAACGAGAACCGCTCGAGTGTTTCGGTGGATGAAACACTCGTCATGGCGAAGTCCGGCTACGAGATGCTGTTCGGGAAGGGGGCTGAGGTCACGCCGGAACGCTTGTCCCGGTTTCAGCGTGAGTGGAATCAGAACCAGGGCTTTCGGGAAGATGTCGCCATCGAAGCCCGAGACCGGATAGCGAAGACGCGGCTCGCCTCCGATGGGGTGCAAACCCCGGAGTTGCCGCAGGATGTTCGGCAGGGCGGCGAGAAGACTCTGGCCCGGCTCGATGAAAAGGGGAAAGCCCAGGTCGCGGTCGAGAACAGTGCGAACAGCAAAGAGGTCCAGCGCCAGCAACTCGTCAATCCAAAGTCGCAGCCGGATCTGTCACCCGCCGCGAAACACTATGCGGAAACCTTGAATTCTGCGACTGAGCTGACCCGGCAGAAGGAATCGCTGGTCCTGCTTGAGAGCGGCATCACGATGATGGCAAACCAGTTGTACCAGGACCGACAAAAGGGAGCGGGAACCGTTCTCCTGAATGCCTACGGATTTGGTGCCGGATCCGCCAGCGTTCAGGAGTACGCCGGAAAACTGCGCGAGGCCGCCCAAAAGGATCCCGAGCTCGCCAAGGGCCTGGCGACCATCGCCCTCAACAATCGAACAGGGACTCACCCAAACCAGGGCGACATGGCATGGCTGGAAGCTACGGCCATGCAGTCGGTTCGACAGGCAGAGGGGAGGGCATCCGAGGGCGCCGGTTGGGTTGCCGATCAGGCGGGTAAAGCGGGTAAGGCGCTGGACATCTTTTCTCCGAGTGAATCACCCGCCACGAGAAAATGATTCGAGCACCAGCTACTTGTCGTCTTCGATCGGTTCGTTACCCACTCGGACACCATGAGCATACATGCCAAAGCCCTGGAAGCCTGGACCCACGCCAGAGAAGTTCAGTGAATTCGGATCCTGATCATGTGGAGGATCGGAGAAATACGATTGCTGCCCGGGATCATTCTCGCCATTGCGCAGTACAAAGCGAATAAATGCGGTTGCCAGAAAAACCCAGGAGAGCAGGGCGGCGACCAGGATTGATTTTTCGTTGCCGAATATCGCTACCAAGGTTGCGGCCACAAGCGATGCAACGAGGAGCAGAAGCGACTCGACGACATGCCCCGTTCGAAACAGCTTCACGGCGACAGCCATCAATCGGGTAGCCAGATAGATCAGGGTCATCCCTGGTACGACCAGCAGCACAGATACAAGAATCGTTCGCTCCATTGGGTACTCCGGCAAGTCATTCATCTAACTTTTACTATACGCGCAATGCGCGTATGAGCTGACTGGTTTTATCGGACCAATTCAATCTGGAGATTTGTGGCTCCGGTTGTTGAACTGACGTCGCAACCCCGGTGGAATTCCGCCGGGGTTGCGTACTGCAAACTCGAATGCGGTCGGACCTCATTGTAGAAGGCCAGGTAGGCACACAAGCTGGCTTTAGCGGCGATGCTCTTCTACAGCCGCTCGACAAAGACGTTGTCGCGCCAGCAGCTTTGGCCATCCATGCTGATCTGGATGCCATGCGTTTCGAGCAGTCCTGTGAACTCGCTGCTGGTGAATGTCCGATTTGGCGGGGCTGGCTCTGCACAGATAGGTTGCAAAATAGGTATCGAATTGCTGCGCTTTCTCTATACGGTTGTCGCTTTCCTTCCGGACCATTTCTTCGCTTTGTACAGAATATTTTCCACATGTCACATGCAGGCTTGTCGACTGAATGCGTGCCCAAGCCAAAGGCGGGCGGGTGCAGGGTACTCCGTACGCCCTCCCGCTGCTGGACGCGCAGATATCGGTCGACCGGAGTCCCCCCCCCACCCGCGAATGCCGCTCAACACGCTTATCTTGTGCCATACCGGTCATCCTCTCCATCTCAATAAATGGTCATCCCGCCGTCCGCGGCCAGGATCTGGCCGGTGACATAGGCCGACGCGTCGGACGCGAAGAAGACGAACACCGGCGAGATTTCCTTCGGCTCGGCCCCGCGGCCGAGCGAAATGCGGTTTAGGTATTGCTCCTTGAAGCGCTCGTCGGTGCGGATGACTTCAGTCATCGGCGTCGCAGCACCTGGGGCAATGGCGTTGGCGGTGATGTTGTAACGCGCCAGTTCCTTCGCCGTGCTCTTGGTCATACCGAGGACGCTGGCTTTCGCGGCGCTGTAGTTGATCTGGCCGACGGTACCGAGCACGCTGGCCGCCGAGGTGACATAGATGATGCGGCCGTACTTTCGCTCCATCATGCCCGGCGTCACGGCCTGCACGCAGTTGAAGGCGCCGGTCAGATGAACGGCGATGACCTGATCCCACTGTGGCTGAGTCATCTTGTGCAGCATCGCCGCGCGTGATGCCGGCGTTATTCACCAGGATGTCGACGCGCCCCCAAGCGGCATCGACTTGAGATACAGCCATCTCCACCTGCTCACGGTCGGCCACATCATAGGCGACGCCCAAGGCTTCCCCGCCCTGATCCGCGATTTCATTGGCGACACCGGCGGCACTGTCCAACGTCACATCAATCACCGCCACCATTGCGCCCTCGCGGGCAAATGCCTTCGCCACAGAAGCGCCAATACCCTGCCCGCCACCCGTGACGAAGGCAACCTTCCCGTTGAGTTGCGTACCCGATTGCATGTCATCGACCTCCTACCTTTTACAGCACGTGGGAAGTCACGTTGCTGCAGTAGATCAATAGCGGTGCCGCGCGCAAAACGATGCTGGTTACCCCCTCGTTCTCAAGCCAGGACCGGCAGGCAAAGTGAGGTCTTACTGGCGTAGTCGCAGCGCTTGCATTTAAACCGGGCAATGAACCTCTCGCACTTCACGCCCTGCTCGCGCGTATGCGTAAGCGCGAGCGGTCCTTCGCAATTCGGGCAGGCTCGAAGCATGGCGATAGTCACTTCCATCCCCCTCACAATGGCACCATCGCGGGTGCGAAAATCCTCATCAAGCACGATGGAGTGGCGTTCGAAAGAGGCGATTCCCCAGCTTTCGAGTTGTTCCAGAAGATTGTCAAAAAAATCAATCGTCTTACCCGCCTGCTCTGCAGCGAGTGTCCGCCCAGATTCGGTAAACATGGATCGCGGAGCCGCTCGGGCGTACGTCAGTTCCCGGCTCAGCGTCTGCACCAGCGCATCGACCAGACCACGGCCGCGCAGTGTGGCCTTGGTAAAGAAGGCACCCACGCCCAAAGCCCCCAGTTTGTCAAGGCGATCTGCGTCCTGCACGATACGACAGGGTCCAATACAGGGAAGGTGCTCATCGTACAGGGCACGCAGCGATTCGAGTATCGAATCGATATCGCCACGCTCCATCCCAAATTCAGTGAGTATCTTTCCCGCCAGGATGGCCGCATGCTCTTCCTCCGCGATGCCATCCTTATGGTATTGAGCTTCATGGAATTTGCCTGCGTCATGGAAGAGCGCAACGATGCTCGGAAACAATGGATCGACTCGTTCCATGCCGGCAATCTTTAGTGCGATCGCGGCGGTTCGCAGAGTGTGCTCCAGGAGAAATGCCGATGGAGCCTGTCCGGCCTGTTCGTTGAATTTTGCCTCGGACTCGACAAGAAACTTCTCGGTGCGGGTGTAAAGCCCGGGAACGCGACTGTCGAGCAGTGCGCGCACTTCATTCATTTTCGCTTCTCGTCCGTCCGCTAATGCTATCGAATCGATGCTGCCCGGTGAATAGAAGATAGTGCTTCCCTGTGGCACGACCAATCACAGTCAGACCAATCTTGCGGGCGATGGTGTGCCCCTTTCCGGTGATGCCCGACCGCGAGATAATGAACGGAATACCCATCTGCGCAGCTTTGATGACCATCTCCGAGGTCAATCGTCCGGTGGTATAGAAAAGTTTGTCGCCACCACTCATATTCTTCAGCCACATCTGGCCGGCGATCGCATCGACCGCGTGGTGCCGGTCGACGTCCTCAACAAACATCAGGATTTCTCCATTGGATGCCGCCAAGGCGCAGCCATGAACAGCTCCTGCCTCCTTGTAAATAGAGTCATGCCGTCGCACACTGTCGAGCAGTGCGGTCAGCATCGCGGCGTCAAAGTAAACATCGTCGGGCAACGCAATTTCGTCGAGATTTTCCATCAGTTCCCGAACATCGTGTCTTGTCCACAGCCACTGGTGACTATGCGCCGCTCCAGGCGACTCTCCAAATCAGCACTTCCGCTGCGTGTGGTGACCGCAGCCGAGTCAGTCTCCCAATCGACCTGGACTTCGGCAATGTCTTCCAGTTTCGCTACCAATCGCTGATTGCGCAGGTAGCCCAATACCAGTGATTCGGGTGCGGTACCCAGATTCATCAGGGT
>JAGVEK010000295.1 GCA_020058315.1 Candidatus Zixiibacteriota bacterium | reverse complement strand
GCGGTCATCGCGCAGTTGCTGGCGAGGGGCCGGTAGGTCAACCGACAACAAAGTGATTCCCTCACTGAGAAGATGAGAAGCAGTTTTCCGACAGTATTGGGTGAAGACCGCTTATGAACCCGCTGCACGAAGTCCAGTTTGTCGGAAACGTGAAGTCGTGGATCGATGAGATCTGCCGTGCGGAAGGATCTGACTTCCCGTTCGCGAAAGCCGAGATGGAGGATTATCCGTCCGGCAAACGGACACGCAAGGATCTGGTCCTGTTTGATCGAGCGGGGAAGAAGGTTCTCTCCGGCGAAGTGAAACTGCCCGACCGGGTGGATGGAAGAACACCTTACGATTCGGAGCTTGTCGAGGATGCGCACCAAAAGGCGAGCATCGACGGCATCGACTATTTCTTCACCTGGAATGTCAATTCATTCGTTCTTTGGCAGACATATAAGCCCGGGACGCCGCTCGCGGATCACCGCGTTTTGGTCATCTTCTTGGCGCGGGCCTTGCCGCACTTTAGGCCACCAAGGCACCCAAGGGCCACAGCAGCGGGATTCCTGTCGGCGTCGTCTGGCTTGGCTTCTGGTTGGAGTGGGGTCTCTCCGGTAGCCTCATCGACGACAGCCTGAGCCGACTGGTTCAAGTCACGGGGTTTTCTCTTGCGTGAGCGGTTTGGCATACTCTGATCACGGCAGGTGCGAAAAATCTGTTAAACCCTTGTTGCGCTTCGCCCTGAAATGGCTAATTTGTCCCAGCATGGGGACTGAACAACTTCCGACCTTCATTCTGGAGAACTACGAGGTTCATGAGTGGAAACACGCTTGCGCGATCCTCGGGTCAGATTTTCCGGAGGAGTTTCAAGAAGTGATTGCCGTCTTATCGGAGTTCCGCTTGCGTAGGAGCTGGATCACCGTTGGCGGTGGTGGAAAGTCTAAGGTGTCTCAGGCGATTGATCGGGCGCTGACAAAGAAGGGATGGATCGAAAAGTCTTTTGCCACAAAGATTGTCATCGACGATCAAACCCATGAAAGCCCGACCCACAAAGTTGACTGTTTTAAGAACAAGGTGGCATTGGAAATCGAGTGGAACAACAAAGACCCGTTCTTCGATAGGGATTTGAACAATTTCCGGCTTCTATTCGACCTGAGGGCGATCAGCGTAGGGATCATCATCACAAGACGGGATGAACTTCAAGACGTGTTCAATGAGATTGGACGTGGGGCGTCTTACGGACCTTCAACCACACACATGAGCAAGGTTCTGCCGCGCGTAGAGGGCGGCGGCGGTGGTGGTTGCCCACTCCTGATTTTCGGAATCAGCAAATCGCTTTACGTAGAGGACTAATGGTAACGCCCAAGATCGTGAATCCAACCCCCTCAGAAGACTTCATGCGGAGCGTGAGGGGACCATTCGGAACGATTCTCGCCGATCCCCCGTGGAGATTCTCAAATCGCACGGGCAAGATTGCCCCTGAGCACAAGAGGTTGTCTCGCTATTCGACCCTGAGCCTTCGGGAGATTCAAGACATCCCGATTGAATCGGTAGCGGCTCCGCGATCACATTTGTATCTCTGGGTGCCCAATGCCCTGCTCAGAGAGGGATTGGCTGTCATGGAAGCGTGGGGATTCACTTACAAGACCAACCTTATATGGCATAAGGTGCGTAAGGACGGAGGGCCGGACGGGCGGGGAGTCGGCTTCTATTTCAGAAACACAACCGAGCTTGTGCTTTTCGGCATACGGGGATCCCTACGGACCCTTGCTCCCGGTCGCAGACAGGTGAACGTCCTCCGGACCGAAAAGCGTGAGCACTCCCGTAAGCCAGATGAGCTTTACGACATCATTGAGGGTTGCAGTCCAGGGCCCTACCTGGAACTATTCGCAAGAGGAAGCCGTAGGCGATGGGCCCAATGGGGTAATGAGGTCGAGGAATACAAACTCAATTGGCCGACTTATAAGCACAACTCACTTTCCCACGCTCGACTGTCCGCCTTAACTCCCACCTGTTTTCAAACTGACCTACTACCGGCGGGAACGAGCCGGTAACAATTGCACGGGTTTTCCGGCCCGCGCCGCGAAATGCGCCGCGGATCGTTTTCTGCTTCCACTCCCCTGATTCTTTGTTAGACAACGTCCATGCGCGAAATCGTCAAGTACTCGGGCTGCTTTGTTTGCGGGGCGACAACAGCCCCAACGAGCAATGCACGCCTCTTATACGGTAGCCCGTGAGACTGAGCAGCAAGCACAGCAGAACCGCAGCCGAGCGGCACGCGGCGGGGAGAACACACCGGATTCGACGGCGAACGGGGTATGGAAAATTCTGGATGAAACGGACGAACCCGAAGCGTAGATTGAAACCGTGGATCGGATGAAGCTTTACGATATCCCAGATGGCAAGGTCATCTACCGGCATGACCTGATCGAGCAGAATACGGTCATTGCGGGCGATCAGAAGTTTGCCTTTTCCAATGAAGCCGAGGCGAAACTGCTCTACGAGGCGATCATGTCCTTCGGCTCCGGTGAGTTCCTCCTGCCCGACAACGAGGCCGATGCCCAACAGGCACTTGCAGACTGGCTGGCACACAAGGAAGAACTCACGGCCTGGTTCCGGCGCCGGTCAGAGGACTACTCAATTGATCCCGACTACATCGACAAGATGATCGTGTCGTTTTGGAGAAAATACAGGCAATACCGGTATGGTCTTGGGGAGCCGCCCGCTTCCCGGAAATCCCCGGTCCATAAGATCAAAGTTGACCCTTCTCCTGATGGCGAGCCGGTGCCCATCGTCTTCGGCCCCATCCCGCGCGAGAAGTACGTACCGCCACCACTCGAAGAATCACACGTGGTGGGATAAAACGATCTGGGCACCTGTGAGTGCTGTCTTCCGGCTCCTTTGCTCCCAGTTCTTGCTTACACTCCCCCATGCGCGAAATCGTCAAGTACTCCGGCTGCTTTGTCTGCGGTGACCAGAATCCGATCGGATTGAAGGTCCATTTCTACGCTGACGGGGAAGAGGCGGTCGCCGAATGTCTCGCTGACCCCCAGTTCCAGGGATACAAAGACATCTTCCATGGGGGTGTTGTGTCGGCTCTGCTGGATGAGATCATGGCCAAGGCGATTTTGGCTCAGGAAATCTATCCACTTACGGCGGAGATGACGGTCCGTTTCAAGAAGGCCGTGCCGACCGGCCAGAGACTCTTCTTGCGGGGACGCATTACGAGCCGGCGGGGCCGCGTGTTCGAAGCCTCGGGGGAGTTGACAGGAACTGACGGCGCAGTCTTTGCCACCGCGACCGGGAAATACATCGAGGCATCGGGCACCATGCGTGGTCTCCTTCTTGGATCGTCGGAGAGCGATGCCAAATCCGACTGCCACGAAAGCTGACTCCCTGCCGCCGTTTGCGTTCGACCTGCAATCCCCTGCGTGCCCGAAGGTGTTGGCCGCTATCGCGGCCCCCTCTCCTAAGCCCGCCGCCCCCGCAACGCTCTGATCGTCAAGCGGTTGTGGCCCTGGTCTTGGTAGCGGTCGGCGAGCCTTGAGATGGCATTTGGGTTGCGTTGTGTCTCTTCACCTCGGACGTACCCGACGGGAGGAGACGAACCTGATGCGCTGCTATGCCTGGGGAACCAACAACGCGGAAAATCGTGACCAGTCTGGAAACGGAGTTCTATCATTTGCGATCCCCGATCTGGGGATTCAGTTTCGTGCCGCTTACAGAGGGAACGCTTCCGAGTGTGAGTACCTCGCGATCATGGCGCTCCTCAATTTCGTTAACATCAATCCAAAGATTTTCGAGCGACAGAGCTTGGACATCTTTACGGATGCCGTTCTCCCGGTGTACCAAGTCAACAGGAAGGCTCCGGTGCCGGCTTCCGCCGAACGATACTGCCGCGCAATCGGCCGGTTCCGGGCGACCCATCGATTGAGCGTGGGTTGGGTCCCAAAAGAACAGAACCTGGCATTCGTCGGCGTGCTTGAGCTGCCGCCTATCAGGACCAAGACAAGAATCACCCTCAGTGTCTCCGATCAGGCGGTCGAGCCGTCCAAACACGCCTC
>JAGVEK010000301.1 GCA_020058315.1 Candidatus Zixiibacteriota bacterium | reverse complement strand
CTTTGTATTTCCTCCACTCAAAAGCTTACATTTTCGTATACTATTGTGCCACAGGACAAACGTGGCAAGGTGAACAGATTATGAAAGTCAGCGCACTCGAAGAATACGGTTTGCGATGCATGCTCCGATTGGGGCGGGTCGGCGAGGGCGAGTCATTGACCAATCAGGAGATCGCCGAGCAGGAAGGGCTGTCGGTTGCCAATGTGCGTAAGCTGATGATGATTCTGCGCGAGGCGGGGCTGGTGCAGAGCGTGCGCGGACGGTCGGGCGGTTATGCGCTCAGCGAACCCCCGACGAGTATCACTCTCGGCCGAATCATGGAGTCGCTCGCTGGACGGATGTACGATCCGGCGTTTTGCGGGAAGCACTCGGGCGAAGTCACGATCTGTGTGAATTCCGGCGCCTGCTCGGTGCGTTCGCTGTGGGGTGTTCTGGATGGACTGGTGGGCGGAGTGCTGCATCGCATCAGGCTTTCGGACCTGATCGGCAACGAGGGACAGGTGTCGTTCTCGCTACGGCAGCATCTCGAGGCGACAATCGATCAATTGCTGGGACAACCATTGCCACCCATGCAGCACAGTTTGCCGGTGATTAACAGGTGAGTTGAGAGAACAAAGGAATGATGGGCCAATTCACGACTGCGATCTATCGCAGGATAACCGGTGCCACGGGTCTTCAGACCCGTGCCTCCGAGACGGGAAAAGACACGGGTCTGAAGACCCGTGGCACCAGAGCCCGTGATCAATACGTAACGGTTTGCGGAACATGATGAGAATGCTCCACTGAACTGTCATTCCCGCGAAAGCGGGAGAATCCACGCCGCCGCACGGCCGGCCCCCCGCTTTCGCGGGGGTGACGAAGGGTAGGCGGCAGAGACGACGGTCTGGAGAGAGTGAAACTGGGGTTCGATGGAACGAAAGGCAGAACGATGACACAAGATCATGCGCCATTCCGATGCGAAGACATCCGTGTGGCGATTGAAAGCAAGGAAGTGGTCAAGGGCGTCTCGCTTTCCATCAAAGGCGGCGAGATCCATGCTCTGATGGGGCCCAACGGTTCAGGGAAGAGCACGCTGGTCAATGCGCTGATGGGACACCCCAGCTACACGCTTACCAGCGGGCGAATCTTCATCAACGGAGAGGACGTCACCGAACTGCCGCCGCACGAACGGTCGCGACGGGGCATGTTCCTGCGCGCGGCGGTCAAGGCACGGGTCAAAGACGACCCCGAGATGAAGACATTCCGCAAGACACTAATCGCCGAGTTTGAGCGGCTCGAGATCGATCCGGCGTTTGCAACACGGTATGTCAACGATGGTTTCTCGGGTGGCGAGAAGAAGCGGCTCGAGATTTTGCAGATGGCGATGCTCAAACCGTCCATCGCTCTCCTCGATGAGACCGACTCGGGTCTCGACATCGACGCGCTGCAGATTGTCTCCAAAGGCATCAACACGGTCGTCAATGAGACCGTTGGAGTTCTACTGGTGACGCATTACCAGCGCATCCTCAATTTCGTGAAGCCGGATTTTGTCCATGTGTTCATGGGCGGCCGCATCGTGCGCTCGGGCGGGCCGGAGCTGGCAGCACAGCTTGAGAAGGAAGGCTATGAGCGGATTGAAAAGGAAGTCAGCCAGGTCGCCGAGGTCGCTTGATCATGGAAATCAACGGCAACAAGACACACTCCAAACCAGTGCTGCATGTCCGCGAGGACTACCAGGCGCGGTACGGTTTCTCCGATCCCGACGAGTATTTCCTCAAAGCGCCCAAGGGGATCAACCACGAAGTCGTGGCGATGATCTCGAAACTCAAGAAGGAACCGGAGTGGATGCGCAAGTTTCGCCACGAGGCGCTGGATGCGTTCTTCGCCAAGCCGATGCCGCAGTGGGGCGATACCGAAATGCTCAACTCGATCGATTTCGATAACATCCATTATTTCCTGAAATCGACCGAGGGGACGGAGAAATCATGGGACGACGTTCCGGACAACATCAAGAAGACCTTCGACCGGCTGGGCATTCCCGAGGCGGAGCAGAGATTCCTGGGCGGCGTCTCGGCACAGTACGAATCCGAAGTGGTCTACCACTCGTTGCGTGAAGACCTGACCAAACAGGGTATCATCTTTCTGGATATGGACACCGCTCTGCGCGAGCAGGAGGAAATCGTCAAACGGTACTTCGCCACGGTGATTCCTCCCACCGACAACAAATTTGCCGCGCTCAACAGCGCGGTCTGGTCGGGCGGATCGTTCATCTATGTCCCGCCGAACATCGATGTGAAGATTCCCTTGCAGGCGTATTTCCGGATCAACGCCAAAAACATGGGTCAGTTCGAACGGACGCTGATCATCGCCGACAAGGGCTCACGCGTTCACTACATTGAAGGTTGCACCGCGCCGACCTACTCCAGCGACTCCCTCCACTCGGCTGTCGTCGAGCTGATCGCAATGGACGGGGCGTACATTCGTTACACGACAATCCAGAACTGGTCGAACAATGTCTTCAACCTGGTGACCAAACGTGCTGTCGCCCACGCCGATGCCACAGTCGAGTGGGTGGACGCCAACCTGGGTTCGAAGCTGACAATGAAATTCCCATGCGTATACCTGATGGGCGAGCGCGCCAAAGCGGAGATCCTCTCTGTGGCATTCGCCGGCGACGGACAGCATCAGGACGCCGGCGCCAAGGTCATTCACGCGGCACCCAACACGACATCGCGGATCACATCCAAGTCGATTTCCAAGGGTGGTGGACGGGCGTCCTATCGGGGCATGGTCAAGGTTTACCCAAGTGCGACCAACTGCAAAGTGTCCGTTGAGTGTGATGCCCTGCTGCTGGACGAGAGTTCACGCTCCGACACCTATCCGACGATGGAGATCGCCAGCGACGATGTGCGAGTCGAGCACGAAGCAAGGGTCAGCAAGATCGCCGAAGAACAGATCTTCTATCTGCAGAGCCGCGGCCTGACCGAAGACCAGTCGCGCATGCTGATCGTCAATGGATTCTTTGAACCGTTCGTGAAGCAACTGCCGATGGAATATGCGGTCGAGATGAATCGGCTGATCGAATTGGAAATGGAGGGCTCGGTCGGGTGAGCGCAACATCAACACCAACATCCCCGGCCGGGATCGATCCCCTCTGGGAGAAAATCAAGATGTCGTTCGGTGACCCGGACTGGCTGCTCTCGCGACGCAAGGAAGCGTTGGAGGTATTCCGCGCGACCCACCTACCGTCTCGTGTGAGCCACTTGTGGCGGTACACCGATCCCATTCTGTTCGTCACGGACGAGGACACGGTGGCAGAGGCAGGACCAAGGACCAAGGACCAAGGAGGTCTTCCTCCGGAGTTGCAGAAGGGATTCGATGCCTCATCAATTGCTGGAGCAGCGTATCTGCGTAACGGCAATGGAGTGAACGTGATTCTGGATCCGAAGCTGGCTTCCGCAGGCGTCGTGATGATGGACTTGCGCGAAGCAGCTCAGATACTTCCGGATCTTGTCCGCGAACATCTCGGATCGCTGATTGGTCCCAACTTCGGCAAGTTTGAAGCCTACAGCAGTGCGGCGTGGACCGCCGGACTTCTGATCTATGTGCCAAGGGGTGTCGAGATAGATCAACCGATTCATATCCTGAGCGGACCCTCTGGGACGGCGCAACCATTTGCACAGCGCCTACTGGTCATCGTCGAAGATTCTGCGGTGTTGAATCTGATTGATGAGTACGGCGATGGCGAAGCCGACAGGGGCGGACCCTCACATGTGAACTCCATCGTCGAGATGTGGGCTGGCACCGGGGCGCGCGTCAAGTATGTCCCGATCCAAAACTGGAGTGCCGGGACAGTATCGCACTTCACGCAGCGAGCGCGATTGCTGGCAGACGCCCAAATCGAAACCGCCATGACCTCGCTCGGGGGACGCGTGAGCAAGGTCGATTGCGGAGCAATCCTCGCAGGACGCGGTGCCGAAAGCAACATGTTCGGCCTGGCCATCGGCGGCGCGCGCCAGCAATTCGATCACCACACAGTCCACGACCATCAGGCGGGGAATACGCGCAGTGACCTGCATTTCAAAGTCGCGTTGCGCGGCCGCGCGCATTCGGCATACACGGGTCTGATCCGGATTGAGGACAAGGCGCCGTTTTGTGAGGCGTATCAGGAGAACCGCAATCTGCTGCTGTCCAGTGGCGCACGGGCAGAGTCGATTCCTGAACTGGAGATTCTGAACAATGAAGTGCGCTGCACGCATGGGGCCACAGTCGGGAAGGTCAGCCCGGAGGAGGTCTTCTATCTGGGGACACGCGGGATCGATCCGGCCGATGCGGTCCGTCTGATCGTCACTGGTTTTGTCGGGCCGATTCTCGCACACATCCCCGATGCCGCACGCGACCGCATTCATCGCGAAGTGCTCCATCACCTGGGAGAGGTTTAGGATGGCAGATAATTTCGTCAAGGTGGCCAAGGTCACCGAGATACCGGCCGGCGAGGTGCGTGTTTACAATGTCGATGGGGCCCGTCTCGCTCTCTGCAATGTCGGGGGCCAGATATTCGCTATCGATGATACATGCACTCACGATGACGGGCCGTTGGGATCAGGTTTCCTCGATGGCCATGCCATCGAGTGCCCGCGTCATGGCGCACAGTTCGACGTGCGCACGGGACGGGTTCTGAAGATGCCGGCGGCATTCCCGGTCCGCTCGTACACAGTTCAGATCAAAGACGGTGACGTACTGGTCGATCTGGGAGACGAGACGACATGACCTCAGCATCAACCGTGCCTGTCAGACCCGAAGTGCCGGCCAGACACGGGCTCGACATCGCACACGCCCGTGAGGACTTCCCGATCCTGAAGCGCATGATCCACGGCAGTCCGTTGGTGTATCTGGACAGTGCCGCAACCACGCAGAAGCCGAACTCTGTGATCAACACGATCTCGGAGTATTATCACCAGACGAATGCGAATGTTCATCGTGGTCTATATGCGCTGGCGGCGCAGGCCACCGACAAATACGAAGGGGCGCGCGCCAAAGTGGCCGCATTCATTGGCGCACCAAGCTCCGATGAAGTCATCTTCACACGCAACACGACCGAATCGATCAATCTGGTCGCGCAAGCCTGGGGCCTGAAGAATCTCAAGACCGGCGACGAGATCCTGGTCTCCGAGATGGAG
>JAGVEK010000019.1 GCA_020058315.1 Candidatus Zixiibacteriota bacterium | reverse complement strand
GTCCCGGGTTTCAGTGCAAATGGGAAAACATGACGGGCATGGATTCTGGCCGGAGCCCGAATACCGATATCAACCATGCCTTCGTAAGCCAGATCGCTCTGACGGAACTGCTGCAGAAGATGGAGTGGCCGGAGGAGCTGGCTGAGCTGGTGTCCGATGCGGTGGGGTGTCACCACGGGGAACGGGCATCACCGAATACACTCGAACATCTGGCTTTCGATAGGCGTGCAATTGGTCGCGATCCATGGGCGCAAGCGCGTAGAGGGCTGTTCGAAGCATTGCTGGAAACTTTCAAGCCCGCAGGGATTCCGGCCAAACAGACCCTTTCCGGCCCTGATTTCATGTTGCTGTCCGGCCTCACGAGTTTTGCCGACTGGATCGGATCGAACGACGTCTGGTTCCCTTTCGGAAGTCCCAATGCCTGCGAGGATCTCCATGAATGGTTCCGAAAGCGTAGGGCCCACGCTGACCAGGCTCTTGACGCAATAGGTTGGGAAATCCGAACCCCGCTTTCCCCGGAGCCGAAGTCCTTCGAGCAGGTTTTTGGATTCGCCCCGCGTCCCCTTCAGCAGGCCGTCGCCGAAGCGCTGGCTGATGTCAGGGAGCCCGCTATCCTGTTGGTGGAAGCTCCCATGGGCGAGGGCAAGACCGAAGCAGCCCTCTTTGCGCATTTGGACCTACAGCGACGTTTCGGGCACCGCGGCTTGTATGTGGCCTTGCCGACCAAGGCCACCGGTAATGCCATGTTCAGGCGGATCCTCAAGTTCTTGCGCAGCCAAGGAACCGATCGAAAACTCGACCTGCAACTCCTGCATGGTGCAAAGCTTCTCAACGACACTTTCCAGAATCTGCACCTCTCGGGTATTCACGATCCCGCAACCGGCGGCGAGGTCCGCGCCGGAGAATGGTTTACGAACAAGAAGCGGGCGCTTCTCTCGGAATATGGTGTGGGAACGGTGGATCAGGCCCTGCTGACCATTCTGCCGGTGCGGCACAATTTCGTGCGCCTATGGGGTCTTGCGAACCGCGTGGTGGTCTTCGACGAGATTCACGCCTACGATGCCTACACGGGCACGCTCTTGGTTCACCTACTGCGCTGGCTCGTGGCGCTCGGCTCGTCGGTTGTGCTTCTCTCGGCGACCCTGTCGCCGTCCATTCGTCGCAAATTGGCAGCGGTGGTGGATGCCGACTTGCCGGTACAGGAGGCGGAGTATCCCCGCCTCTCCGTCTTCCGCCCTGGTGCGGTGGAGCAAACACATTTCGAGGCCGATCCTACACGCCGCCGGACTTTGCGGCTGCAAGCGATCCCGGCCGACCTGCCTAACATTCGCTCTGGTATGGAAGAGCATCTAGCGGGTGGCGGGATGGGACTGGTGGTGGTCAATACGGTGCAGAGAGCCCAAGACCTGTATCGCCTCTTCCCTGAGGGGGAGCCTCTGGAGCGCGAAGGCGAGCGTGTCGGCAAGTGCCTGTCCGATGGAACCGAAGTGTTCCTCTTCCATGCCCGTTTCCCGGCGGAACGACGCCAGAAGCGCGAGGATCACGCCTTGGACGCCTTCGGTGAAAGCGGGAGTCGGACCGGTCGGAAAATCCTCATTGCCACCCAAGTGGCGGAGCAGAGTCTAGATCTGGACTTCGACCTGATCGCAACTGATCTCGCGCCCATCGATCTCGTGCTCCAGCGGGCGGGGCGCTTGTGGCGACACGCACGAAAATCCAGGCCTGTTTCCGAACCGACTCTTCTGGTGGCGGGACTTGCCGGCGACCAGCCACCGTCCTTCGGGAAGCCTCTCTGGTGGGGCGCGGTGTACCGCGAGGATATTCTGTTGCGCACCTGGAGTTTGCTTCGAGACGGGCAGAGACAGAACCTGACACTTCCGGATGAAATCGACACTCTGGTGCAAGCGGTGTACGAAGAACAGGTCGGCGTGGCCGAATCTTTACAGGGGCGGCTGGAGAAAGCGTTGATGGAGGGAGATGGGAAAGCCATCGCCCATACGGGGCAGGCGAATCAGGCGATCATTGGCTGTCCTGACGATGCATCGTGGAAGGTTCCGGCGCGATTCGTTCTTTACGACGAAGATGAACCCGACGTGCATCGAACCCTCATGCCCCAGACCCGGCTTGGCGAAGACTCGATTGTCGCTATCCCGTTATGGCCGGAAGACGGATTCCGTCTTGAAGGGACGCCGGAGTTCGCTCAGTCGAAACAGTGGTTCCTAAGGGCCGTAAGCCTTTCGCGCAAGGGCGTGGTCAAGAAACTCAAGGCGCGAGGAGTGCCGGAAGGCTGGAAGAAATCACCGCTATTGCGCAATTGCTTTCCGCTGCTGCTGGGCGGGGATGGGCGCTGGGCGGAAGATGCGGCCGTGCGACTGGATGACGATCTGGGAGTGGTGTACGAATCAAGGGAGGCCGAATGAGCCGATTCAACCTGATCGACGAGAAATGGATTCCTGTGCGGATCCTCGACGGAACGCGCGATGAATTGGGCATTCGCGACACCTTGTTGCGATCCATGGAGATCGCCGCCATCGAGGATCCTTCGCCGCTAGTGGTAGCGGCTCTG
>JAGVEK010000496.1 GCA_020058315.1 Candidatus Zixiibacteriota bacterium | reverse complement strand
CTCAGCCCTGAAAGGGCGATCAGATCACGGGCCAAATCGGTCACTCGCACGGGATCGCCCATGTCGAGCACCAGAAGCTGGCCGTTTTGGCCAATCGCCGCCGCCTGCAGAACCAGAAGAGCGGCTTCGCCAACGGTCATGAAGTAGCGTGTGACATCGGGATGCGTGACGGTCACCGGCCCCCCTGCACGTATCTGGCGCTCGAACAGCGGCACGACGGAGCCACTGGATCCCAGCACGTTGCCGAAGCGAACGCTGACGAACTTGGTCTTTCCTTCCTCTGCCCGGCGCAGAGCCAGAAGTTCGGCCGCGCGTTTGGTGGCACCCATCACGCTGCGAGGACGAACGGCTTTATCGGTGGAGACATTCACAAACGTCTCCACCCCACGTTCAAGGGACCAGTCCATCAGAAACCGCGAGCCGCCGATGTTGTTCAGAACCACCGCATCGGGGTAGTCCTCAGCCAAAGGAACCTGCTTGTAGGCGGCCGCATGGAAAATCACGTCCGGGATCTGACGCGCAAACCTCTTATGGAATCGGGTGCGATCGGTGACGTCCACCAGGACACCGCGGACCATGCCGGCATTCCCACCCCGCGACAGTTCTTCCAGAAGATCGTGAAGCGCGTTTTCAGCCCGGTCGACCAGAAACAAATCGGCCGGCTTGAACGGAAGGATCCGGCGGACGAGTTCGCTGCCAATCGAACCGGCGGCGCCAGTCACCATGATGCGGCGGCCCGCGAGGAGACGCTCCAGTGTCGATGGATCCGTCTCCACAGGAGCTCGCCGCAGAAGATCCTCCACCTGAACCGCGCGGGTTTGGCCGACGCTAACGCGGCCATCGATGATCTCACGCAACGAGGGCACGGTCTTGAATGGCAGACCGGTTTGCGCACACGCAGCAACGATCTCACGCATTTGCGAGCCCGTGGCCGAGGGAATCGCGATGAGGATTTCTTCAGCCCGGTACCGGCGGACGGCGGAGGCAAGTTGCATCTGATCGCCAACAATTGGAACACCGTGAAGACGCGCCCCATGTTTTCTGGGATTGGAATCGATGAGCGCCACAGGGTTCATCGACCCGGGGTTCTTGGTCAGTTCGCGGACCAGCATCTCGCCAGCGTCACCGGCACCGACAATCACGATCCGCCGCCCGCCGCGCAGGTAGCGCGGAGGAAACTCGCGGAGCGCTCTCAGAGCGAAACGACCGCCTCCGAGGAGGATGACCATCAGGAACCAGTCGATGAGAAACACCGAGCGCGGATAGCCTGGAACACCAAAAAAGAACACCGGCAGGACGAGCAGACCCGTCCCCGCAGAAACAGCCTTGAGAATGGACATGAGGTCATTGATCGAGGCATAGCGCCACACTCCGGAGTACAGCCGAAAGTAGATGAAGGCGGCAAGGCGCACGAGAAAGACCAGCGGAAGCGTGTTCCAGAAGGCAACCATCGCATCCGATGAGATCCGGCCATCGAAACGCAGCCAGAATGCCATGTAATAGGAGACAACAACCAAGACCGCATCGGCGCCGACGATTGCCAGGCGGGGGCCACTGATGCTGAGAGAATCACCCCGATCGGAAGTCCGAAAACGGAGAACCGGCAGCAGTCTCCCTCCCCCCAGCAGGACCAGCAAAGACACCCAGTATCCGACGAGCACAGTTCGGGGTTCCGCAAAGGGGCGGGCCGGATCGAATGTGAGTACCGCAAGAAGGAGCGTACCGAAGGTGACCGCGTGGAACAGACGAGTCAGTTCGGCGGTGACAGTTCGGAAGCCGGTTGCCCGGTAAAGCCCAAACAGAGCAAAGATGGCCAGCCAACCGACAGAGATCCACCACGCCGGCCCCAAGTAGTCGACGGGGGGAACGGGGACATCCGGTCCCTGGGCTCCAGCCCGAAATCGCAGCCAGAACACGACCACAAACGCGCCTTGAAGGGCCACCAAGTCCCAGGCGATCCACCGCCAGCGCCCGACATGGCGCACAAGTGCCTTCAAAGGACTGTCCCCAGGAGACAACTTCTCCACATCTCTATGATACTCCCAGCTCGGGGTTTTTGCCAGTGTTATCCGCAGCCTCAGCTGTCCGACGTATGCCGCAGGCCGATCCCCTCACGGTTTGGATTGTTCGATCGTCTCACGAACCAGGTGACAGAGGGCTTCACGCCGCCGCTCGAGGTCAAAGCAGTCCACGATGCGCTGACGCGCCGCGGCTCTTTTCTCCTCCGGCGCACTCAGTGCTTCATTGATTGCCCTGACGGCTGATTCCACTGACAGGTCATCGAGATAGTACCCGACTTCGCCGGCCACTTCGGGAAGAGCGCCATTGCGCGAGACAACTGGTATGCAGCCACACGCCATCGACTCGGCCAGGGCGAGAGAGAAACTCTCATGCCTCGATCCCTGGAAGTAGACCGAGGCTGACTGATAGGCGTGCACCAGATCCGTCCCGTAAAGCGCACCCAGCCAGAGAAGATTCGGCGGTCGTTTGGACACGAAATCAGCACCCTGCCGGTCGGTCGCAGATCCAACCGCCACAAAAGGCACCCCCGGAAGTCTGGCGGCGGTCTCCCAAAACAATCTCCATCCTTTCACATCCAAAGTCGTGTGGTTGATGATTCCGACGCACAGCACACCTCGTCGATCTCCCTCGGCAAGAATGTGAAAGCGAGAAGTATCAACAGCGTTGACGATCCGTTTCGTCTTCGATGAAATCTCCGGGTAGTGGGCAAAGAGGCCTCGCTCGCTGGCTTCGGATACCGCCACGACGCTATCCGAGTGCGCGAGCACCCACTGCACAACCCTTGCCCGGAAGGAACCCGGAGCGATTCCATATTGAATCTCCGGTATCCAGAAGGCCTCATATCCCCCGACGATCGTGATCACCGGGAT
>JAGVEK010000021.1 GCA_020058315.1 Candidatus Zixiibacteriota bacterium | reverse complement strand
TTGCCCGGCAAATCCGTACCTTGAAAGGACCAACGCGCTGACCACCGCGCGAAATCGAAAATGCACTTGCCTCGACCGACTCGAAGTGGCATAATCGGATTGGCGCCGAAGTGGTGGAACTGGCAGACACGCTGTGTTCAGGGCGCAGTGCCCTATGGGTGTGCGGGTTCAAATCCCGCCTTCGGCACCAAAAGTTTCCCACCCCGCCGTGCATTCGCCGCGGCGGGGTGGTTTATTTGTGCCAGTTAGACGACAAAGACCTCCTACGATCTGCCAGGAAGTCCCGTTTGGAGTTGTCTGGGTTGCAATAGGCTGGTCAGGGAAGCTCGAACCGCCGTTGGGAGATCAGGTTTCTCCACGCCGCCAGGATCATCTCCTGTGCGCTGTCAAGCGGCACACGCCCGGTGTTGACGACCAGATGGTAATCCTCCGGATCATCGATTTCGGCGCCGAAGTGCTTGCGGTAAAACTCGCTTCGTTCCCCGTCCGATAGCTTGACCCGATGCTCGGCTTCGGTCAGGGTCATTCCCTTGTGGTTGACCAAGTTGGCGATCCGAAGTTCCTTGGGCGCCACGACCCGGACATGGAGTCCACCGCGTGGTCCCAGAATGACATTCCCGGCGCGACCCAGGATGACCGCGTCGCCATGTTCTGCCATTGCCGTCATCGACTTGACCAGCCAGTGGGTGTACTCGGGACGGTCGATGTAACGGCCCCGAAGAATGCCTTCAACCCAAAGGTCGATCCCCGATCGGGTCCGTTCATCCAGCGAGTCGATGAGCTTCGTGCGGGCACCGGTATTCTGGACGATGTAGTCCAAGATTTGCCGGTCGACAAATTCCAGCCCGAGTGTCTCCGCCAGTCGTTTGGCAATTGCCCGCCCTCCCGATCCTGTCTGGCGCGAGATCGTGATCACACGCAAAGGCGGCGGGGGACCGGCCTCATGTTCCTTCTTGGGAGTTGCGGTCTGCTGTTTCATCGCGAGCCGGATTAGCTGGCGGTTAACCAGTGCTTCAATGGAAGTCATAACTCCCCCGTCGCTTTCCCCCGAGTCCAATATCTTCCTGCGTTCAAGTTGAATCTACCAATCCGGTTCGGTTCTGGCTACTGGATTTCCTGCCCAGAGGCATGATCTCCCGCTTGTACTCTCCCTGAACTATTCCGCCGACTGGGGCGTATTTGACATGGGGAACCGTTCCGATCTTGAGTACTGGGGAACGTTTCCTGGACAGGTGATCGATGAGTCATCCCGGCAGATCATTCTTGGCCATCCTTGGGCTGGCGCTGCTCCTCGGTGGCTGCGCCGGTCACGCGCCGCCGCTCGGAGAGCTTCCCGCCCTGACCAATCGGCAGCGCGATGCCGCCATGAAGGCGCTGCTCGGTAAGGAGAAGTTCGCCGAATTTGTGCTCCTTTCCGACACGGCTGAGGCCAATGCCTGGCTGCGCCGATTCTGGACAGAGCATGATCCAACCCCTACTACCCCCAAGAATGAGTTCGAAGATGACCATCGCCGTCGTGTCTACCACGCCATCGGGCTATTTGGCAGTAATCGTAAGAGCGGTCCGCCGTGGGACGAGCGGGGAGAGGTGTACATCCGATATGGCGACCCCAACGAACGACGGATCATGCAAGACGGTCCTGATGAAGACCCTATGGCACACGCGGCGCGCGAGCGCCGGGCAAACGATGTCTACGGAGAAGAGGCGACCGGCAACAGCCTGACAAGCCGCAATGCCGTGTGCGAAGTCTGGACCTACTATCGGTGGAACCAGTCATTTCAGTTCCAGGACAAGCATGGCTGGGGTTTCTTCGAGATGGTTCCCGTCACCGATCCCACACTCCCCAGGCAGGATCTCGGGGAGTTCTTCAATGCCCGTCTCAGCGCGACCGACCTGCAACCGGCGATCTACTTCCACGAGTACGGCAAAAACCAGATCGACTACGCGCTCGACGTGGTGCGGTTCCACGCGGGAGACAATCTCTGGCGCGTCGACGTCAATCTGGGATACCCCTTGTCCGTGCTCTGCCGCGGTGGCGATTCGGTGTCGATCTCTCTGCGCCGCACGGTCGTGATCCGCGACGACAGCCAGAAGGAGGTTTATAGCGAAGTTGGGATCCTGAGCCGGCGCATTGATAGCTCGCAATCATCCAGCCGTCTGATCGTCGAGCAGAAGATCTGTGACCTGCCATCGGGGAAGTACCATCTGGCGGTGACCATCGATGATCTCTTCGGCGGCAAGACCGGGACATACACCAAGACGTTCCTGCTGCCCAAATACGTCGTCTCCGAGGTCCACGAAATTTCCGACATCGAGATGGCCTCGTTTGTCTGGTCGATTTATGAACCAGGGGCATCGTTCATCAAGGGAGATCGGATGGTCATGCCGCTCCCTTCGCGCGTCTATCTGGCGGGCCAGGAACTGGCGTTCTACTACGAAGTCTACAATCTCCTGTTGGGGGAGAATGGCGCCACACACTACTCGGTGTCCTACCAGATCAAGAATACGGCTGGGAAGCTGCAGTTCGAATTCCAGGAGCCGGGTGAGTTCACCAGCACCGAACGCAATGTCAAACAATTCGGTGCGCTCGATCTAAACAAAGTCCCGCCCGGCGACTACCTGCTGACGATCAAGGTCAGCGATCGGGTCGGTCAACACGACCGCACAACGGTCGCCATGTTCAAGAAATCGGGTTGATCGCAAGCCCCCGGTCCGCGTGGTCGAACTCGAACAACACCGCGTGGATCTCGGCTGCACGCCCATGAATACGCCGGGTGCCCCACGGCTTGTCGTGCGTCGGATGGAATTGCGCATGCTGTCAGTCATTCCCAATCGTCACTTACCCATCGCCCGCCGCGGCGGTGTGGGGCACCAGACTATTGGGCACCTGGCACCCATGAACGGATTGTCTCCCCGGTCCGATGCCTACTGT
>JAGVEK010000190.1 GCA_020058315.1 Candidatus Zixiibacteriota bacterium | reverse complement strand
TGATCGTCCGCACCGAATTCACCGCAGATGACTACCGCAATGTCGGCCGCCGCTGCCTCCAGGACTACTTCGTTTCACAGTATCCATTCATCAATGGCCGTGTGCTGGGTCTGGAGGAAAAAATCTGGGTCGATCTGGATGGCACGGGAAAGTACAAGCTGCAGGGATTCATCGACCGCCTCGACCAGATAGATGACGGCACGATCGAGATTCACGATTACAAGACGTCGCGCCGTCTCCCCTCGCAGGAAGAGATCGACGCCGAACGCCAGCTTGCACTCTACCAGATCGCGGTTCAGGAACGGTGGCGGGACGTACCGGGTGTCCGCCTCGTCTGGCATTATCTCCGTGCCAACAAGGCTTTGATCTCCGTGCGCTCACGCGAATCTCTTGAGCAACTCAAGACCGATACGATCCACTTGATTGACACGATTGATGCCGCCATTGTCCGCAACGATTTCCCCCCGCACGAAACCCAGCTTTGCGATTGGTGTGAATTCCAGTCAATCTGCCCGGCCAAGCGCCATCCCGCCGCCGTCGCGGCGATGACCCCCGAGCAATACTCCGCCGACCAGGGCGTGCGACTGGTCGATCAATTCGTCGCCGCCAAATCCAGAGTCGATGAAGCGCAGCAGGAACTGCAATTCGCCCGCGATGAAATCGTAACCTTTTCCAAGCAGACCAATATGCTGCGCCTTCAGGGCCACAGCGCCTCCGTCCGTGTCTACCAGCGCCTCGAGCAAACCGTGCCCAATGCCGATGATCCCAACCGCAAGGTCCTCGAAGCCGTCGTTCGCGCCAGCGGTCAATGGGACAAAGTCTCCGACCTGTCACGCTCGAAACTCCCCAAGGCCATCCAGGGAAACCTATTCGATCCGGCCACCAAGCAGCGTATCGCCGGCCTCCTGGTCCAGCGCGAAACAGTCACGGTGAGCACCAGCAAACTCACCAGCGAACACACGGATGACGGCCCTGATTTTCGGTAACAGACCAGCCGGATCGCGTGCGCCTCATGCAGGGCGCCATGAACAAGCACCCGCCTCGACGGGTCCGGCTCATAGCGCAGATGGCCTCCGTGAAGAAAACAAGTGATCGGTGTGGACGCGATCTCTGATCGCGTTCGGCCGGAGGCCGATCCAGACTGCATGACTCATACTCAGGTCTTCATGCACCAACCATCCTCATCATCATGCCAGGTGCCACTGGTCTTCAGACCAGTGCGGCCCCTCCGGAGACAAACAAAAAACCCCGCACGGATCACTCCATGCGGGGTCGAAACCATCGGGACAATCGTCTAACCCTTGCGGTCAGGATTCGTTGACAGAAGCCGTGCGTACTGGTCCTTGTGCGTCAGAATCTCGATCGCTTTGCGCACATATTCGTCGTCGGTGAGAACCACACCCTCGTAGAAGCCGCGCTGACCGAACTGCTTCGAAAGAATCGCGCGTTTGATCTCGCGCCGGACGAATGACTCGCTCTCTTTGAACTCCAGTTCCTTCTCGCGGTCGATCAGCGAGCTGACCTGCTCCAGGCTTGATTTGTAAATCGCCTGCCGCTCCGGATCGTTCTTCATGGCGTCGCGGATGTTCTCCAGCTCCACTTGCGTCTCAGTTTTGTAGTCGAATTTCTTTTGTGTCAGGTAATTGCGGAACTCGCCGAGCACGGAGTCGGTGATATCCAGCGCTATGCTCACATCCGAGTGCACCGTGGTGTAATGAACCGCGAAATTGAAGAATACACCCTGGCGCCACAGGTTGATTTCCAGCGGTGTCCAGGTCGGTTCCTCCACCTTCACGTCCGGCACGATTCCGCCGCCGCCGTACACCTTCCGTCCCTTGTTGGTGTAATAAAGGTCCTTGGAGCCGGGTTCCTTCTCGACCAGTTCAACAGAGTCTTCGTCCGCCTTCGGATGCTTCGTGCTGCGGGACTGCTTTTGAATTGAGCGCCCCGATGGCACGTAGTACCGTGCGGTTGTGAGCTTCAATGCCACATCTTCGCTCTCCGGAAGCTGGAAGATCTGCTGAACCAGCCCCTTGCCAAAAGTCGTGTTGCCAACAATAATCCCGCGATCCCAGTCCTGAATCGCCCCGGAGACAATCTCCGACGCCGACGCAGTGCCGCCATCCACCAGCACCACCAGCGGTCCGCCGCCCCAGAGCGGCTTGTCCGTGGAAAAATACTTCCGCTGCGACTCGGGGTCACGTCCCTGCGTATAGACCACCAAGCGATCCTTGTCGAGAAACAAGCCCGACGTCTTGACCGCCTGATCCAGCAGTCCCCCGCCATTGGATCGCAGATCGAAAATCAATGACTGGGCGCCCATGGCCTTGAGCCCCGCCATCGCTTCCCGCAATTCAGTATCCGTGCTCTCCGAGAACTTGTTAAGACGGAGGTAACCAATCTTCTTTTCGCTGTCGGCCATCCCGAAGTACGGGACCGATTTCAGTTCGATCAGCGCCCGTTCGACCTCGTAGTCGAGCGGCTCACGCAGCCCGGGGCGGACGATGCGCAAAGTCACCTTCGTTCCCGCCGAACCACGCATCAGCTTCGACGCGTCTTCTGTCGACATCCCATCAGTGGATTTGCCATCAATCGCGACTATCCGGTCTCCCGCACGCAGTCCAATCCGTTCGGCCGGCGTTCCCTCAATTGGCGCCACGACCGTCACAGTGTCTTCGCGCAGGTCGATCTGCATCCCAAGCCCCTCGTACTTCCCCTGTGTCGACTCCATCAGCCGGTCGTAGGAAGAGCGTTCAAGCAGCACCGAGAATGGATCGAGCACGTCCAGCATTCCGCGAATCCCGGCATACACCATCGACTTGGTGTCAATCGTGTCCATGTAGTTGGATTGAACCCGGTACGAAATGTCATTCATCAACTTCGTGTACTT
>JAGVEK010000312.1 GCA_020058315.1 Candidatus Zixiibacteriota bacterium | reverse complement strand
GCTCAAGAATTTTTTTCCCACGCTCATCGCAGTCCAAGACCTGCGCCATTTCGCCAATTGCGATCCCCCGGAGAATCCCAATCAATAGGTTGTCTGGCCTGCGCCGGCAACCAATTATGGCTCCGCGACTTACGGCTGTTGGGTGGGTATATGGTCTCGGTGTTCCACGCTCCGCGAATCTCTTCACGGTTCCGGCCGGTGTTCGGCACACGGCTTGCCAATGCACTGTGTGGAGGTCGTACGTGCTGAGAGGAATTGCCGCAGCCGCGTCGGGGATGATACCCCGCGTGAGAAAGCAGGAAGCCATCGCGAACAACCTGGCCAACTCTTCTTCGGCCGGGTTCAAGCGTGACCGGGTATTCCTTGAGGATCTGTCACGTGCGCAGGTGAAATTGATGAAAGGGGAGGCCGACTGGCAGATGCCACCGCGCGCCGTCACCGCCATCGATTTTTCACAAGGGACAATGGAGCGTACCGATCACGCCCTCGATTTCGCAATCGCAGGCGATGGATTCTTTGCAGTGTCAACTCCGGAAGGGGAGCGGTATACCCGAAACGGGCATTTCGATATCTCTCCTGACGGCGTTCTGACCACAGCGGACGGGAATCCCGTTCTCGGAACCAATGGCCAACTACAGTTGCCGGCGGGGACAATCACGGTTTCGGAGGCTGGTGCCGTCTCTGTCGATGGGCGCGAGGTCGGATCGCTCCGCATCGTCCAGTTTGCTGACCCCAAAGTGCTGGTCAGGGCCGGATCGTCGCTCCTGGCTGTTGGAACCGGGGGCGTCACACCGGAAGCCGTCCCGACCAACGCCATTCGGCAGGGATTTCTCGAAGGTTCCAATGTCAGCACCATTGAAGAAATGGTCGATATGATCACGACCTACCGCTATTTCGAATCCGGTCAGAAAGCCATCCAGATGCAAGACGAGACTCTGGGCAAGGCTGTCAACGAACTTGGGAGAGTTCCAATCTAACGGATAGTATGTCGATCTGTGTGACCTTTAGAGGAGCAGCAATATGATCAAGGCACTGCGCACTGCGGCATCGGGGATGATCGCCCAGCAGTTGAACATCGATACAATCGCCAACAACCTGGCGAACATCAACACGACCGGATTCAAGAAATCCAAGGTGGAGTTCCAGGATGTTCTGTACGACAAAGTCCGCCGTGCCGGAACCAATGTCTCCACGGCGAATGTCGTGCCGGTCAATCTCGAGATCGGTTACGGCTCCAAGCCGATCGCGACGACCCGCATGTTCTCCGAGGGCGATCTCTCGCCCACCGACAATCCGCTCGATGTGGCGATCCAGGGGATTGGCTTCTTCCAGATTCAGTTGCCGGATGGATCGACCGCCTACTCGCGTGATGGCTCGTTCAAGGTCTCTGGCGATGGACGGCTGGTCACGTCGGATGGATTCTTCGTGTCGCCTGAGATTACGATCCCGCAGGATGCCGTCTCGATTTCGATCAGCATCGATGGCAAGGTGCAGGTGACCCTCCCCAAGCAGACCGAGCCGCAGGAAGTCGGGCAACTCCAACTGGCCAAGTTCCTCAATCCCTCAGGAATGCAGGCGATCGGACATAATCTCTACGTCGCATCAATCTCCGCAGGCGATCCAATTCTCGGCAATCCCAGCGAAAGCGGATTTGGCGAACTGGCGCAGGGTTATTTGGAAATGTCGAATGTCGAGGTCGTGGATGAGATGGTCAATATGATCATCGCTCAGCGGACATACGAAATCAACGCGAAAGCCATCCAGACGTCCGACGAAATGTCCAGTATCGCCAACCAATTGAAGCGCTGATGATGAAATCACTCGCTTTCAGAATCACCTCATCTCTGAGGGTGCCACGGGTCTTCAGACCCGTGTCTTACCGTGTGCTGGCCTTGGTGCCACGGGTCTTCAGACCCGTGTCTTCCGCAATGGTCGCAGTCCTCGCGATTTCCATCCTGACCGGACTCGCCAGCGGCAGCGCGGCCGACGTTCCTGTCTGGCCCGCCGCACTGCAGGACGCCGTGCAGACGGCCGTTTGTGCACGCAATGGATACGCCGCATCCGACATCGAAATCACCTACCACATGACACGGGTTCCGGACCGCTGCAGCCGCGCCACTGCGTTTCGCGTCGAGATCCCAGAGTTCGACGACGCGATCGGGCCTGTCACGGTGCGCGCCTCCTGCGATAGCGCCCAAACCACGATTGCCACGGTCGCAGTGCCCGTTCGGGTCTCGATTTATGCCAGAGCGCTGGTCACGACGCGCCGCCTGCAACGCTTCGACGTGATTCGTCCGGAAGACATCAAGCGCGAGCGGTTCGAAGTCACCAAAATGATCGATTGGGCGGTCACGGACGCTGACTCTGTCGTCGGAAGACGCGTGCTGCGCATGATCGGTGCCGGCCAGGCTCTCGACCGGCGGGCGCTGGCCGATGTGCCGCTGATCCGTCGCGGCGATCGCGTGACAATGACCTACGCAGCCGGCACTGTCCGCGCCTCCACACAGGCAGTGGCGGTGGAGGATGGTTATCCCGATCAGAAAATTCTCGTCAAGCTGGGTGAACGGCAGCGGCTGATTTCCGCCATGGTGGTCAGCGCTTCAACCGTGCGGCCCATTTGGCCATAGGAAGGTTGATCCGGACAGTCCGGTCCGGTGTTTTCTGAAGGAGCGCAAGCCATGAGACAAAAAGCGGAACACCACCAAACGGCCAGAGACTCCCAGTCGGGATTCTTCTGGATACTCTTGTTGCTGTTCTTCGTTCTGTCCACCGTTGCCGCAGGCGCTGCATCTCTCGCACAGTTGCGGAGCGCATCGATGTTTTCGGATATCAAGGCGCAAAGCGTCGGTGACCTGCTGACGGTCCTGATTGACGAATCTGCGATCGCACAAAACGCGGTGAAAACCGACGTGAAGAAAAGCGGCAAATTCGACCTCAATGCGGGCCCCGGTTTTGGGAACATCTTCGACCTCATTCCCAACTTCGGTGCGACCGGCACATCGGAGAACCAGTCGAACAACGAAGGGCAAACCGCGCGCTCCGGTTCGCTCAAAGCCACCATGACAGTGCACATCGCCGGTGTTCGCAACAATGGCGATCTCGTCATCGAAGGAACACGTGTCATCGGTATCAATACCGACAAGGAAATGCTGATCCTGACCGGTGTCGTGCGTCCCGAGGACATTGGTCCGAACAACACAATCAATTCAAGTCTGATCGGCGATGCGCAGTTCACCTATCGCGGCAAGGGTTCTGCCAGCAACGGCGGCAAACCCGGATGGATCATGCGCTTCCTCAACTGGATGTTCTGAGGAACCGGCGGATAGATGGCATTCGATGCTCATGGAAGAGAAGGGACACAACGTGCCTGAAAGATCAAAAGACGACTCTGGTTCCGGCGGGATGTTCTTTGTTTTCGCCCTTGCCGCGCTTCTTGTCATGCCTCTGAGTTGCGCAAAAGCCGGGGTCCGTCTCAAAGACATATCGCACATCGCGGGTGCCAGCACCGCCTCTCTTTTTGGATACGGTCTGGTGATTGGGTTGCAGGGAACCGGTGATGGGCAGGGGACGGGGTTCACGACCCAGAGTTTGGCCAATATGATGCGCCGAATGGGAATCACCGTCGACCCGCAGCAGGTCAAAGTCAAGAACGTGGCGGCGGTGATGGTTTCGGCGACACTGACCGAAGCCCTGATCCGTGGCGAACGATTCGACGTAACTGTTTCGTCCGTTGGGGATTCCAAAAGCCTCCGTGGGGGCACGCTCCTTTTGACCCCCCTGGCGGCAATGGACGGTACCGTGCACGCCTATGCACAGGGCCCCGTTTCGACCGGCGGCGTTGCCGTGGAGTCCCAGGGGTCCAGCGTCTCCAAGAATTACACTCTCGTAGGACGGGTGCCGAGTGGGGGGACGGTCGAGACGCCGGTCTTCAAACTGCCCAACGACCCATCACGTCTTGAGCTGGTCCTGCAGGATCCCGACTGGACCACGGCCCGCCGTGTTGCGGATGTGATTTCCCAGCGCTGGGGTTCGGTCGCAGAGGCGAATAAACCGTCTGTGATCGAAGTCTCGATTCCGGCCGAGTACGCAGATTCTCAGCGCCGTGCTGAATTCATCTCAGAACTCGAGGCACTCACCATCGAGCCGGATGTCGTCGCGCGCGTGGTGATCAACGAGAAGACCGGAACGATTGTCGCGGGGCAGAATGTGACGATCGCCCCCGTCGCCGTCGCCCACGGCGATATCACGGTGCAGATCATAACGCAGCCGGTCATCAGCCAGCCCGCGCCCTTATCTCTAAAGGGAGAAACCGTGACCGAAAAGGTGAGCGATGTCAGCATCACCGAAAAGGACGCGCGAGTGATTCTCCTCCCGGCGACGACCAACATCCAGGAAGTGGCTGAAAGCCTGAATGCCATCGGCGCCACCCCGCGCGACATCATCGCGATTTTTCAAGCGTTGAAGCAGGCCGGTGCGCTGCGCGCGGAACTGATCATTCTATAGAAGGGTGCCCCAAATGTGGTCGTGTCAGATCGTGAGGTCATCTTGTCATCCTGAGCGGAGCGAAGGATCCGCTGTGTTCGCTTCCGTACGGGCATGTTGCATACGCCCTCGCAATGCCACGAGCGACGCCCCTTGCGGTGACAAAAAATGACCGAACCCATTCGTCAAGTGACGCCCGATTTCACGGTCCCGCACGCACCGCCGCGTGCGCAGCAACCGGCTCCTGTTGAAACTCAAGCGACCCAATTGCTGAAACTTCGCAAAGCCGCCGGAGAATTCGAGGCGCTGTTCCTGTCGCAGTTGCTTGCGACCATGCAATCGACTGTACACAGAACAGAACAAGGGAAGTCCATGGGCGGCGAGATTATGCTTGATGTAGCATCGGAACGGCTGGCGGACGATCTGGCAAAACAAGGGGGGATTGGATTGGGCGACATGCTCTATCGGTCGATGCAACGACATATTCCCTCGAGTCTGGACAGCGTCAAGGCGGCCGACCGTCCGATCCCCCGTGCAAGCGACCGCTCATTCCGTCCGCTGGTCCCTACCGCGCCGGTGAATAAGGGGAGTTAGGTCAGTTCGGGACGACAGTGGGCCTTCGTCCCGCCGCGTCCGATAATATGAGCAGAGGCAGGGCCAGGACCACGATGGCCGGCCCCGAGAACCATCAGACCAACCGATTGGACAACAGCACCGTGAAGGAACTTCTCGAACAACTTGTCTCCGCCGTGGCCGAAGAGGCCGAGCATTGCGAGCGTATTCTGATTCTGCTTCGGAACCAGCAGCGCCATCTGGTCGAGGGAAACATCGCAGACCTGCAGGCCAATATCCTCGAACAGGAAAAGGCCATGCGCCGCTCACGCGAACTGGAGCGCCGCCGCCAGAGTTTGCTCGACGAACTGTCGCAGACGCCGGACTTC
>JAGVEK010000394.1 GCA_020058315.1 Candidatus Zixiibacteriota bacterium | reverse complement strand
GCGTGAAAGCCCCTTGCGGGGCTGGGAAATCGCTATAACGCCTTGCCGGTCGCTGCTGGTGCTGCGGTAGCAGGCGCCGCCCCCCCGGTCTGAGGAGTCATGCCGTACTTCCGCCGGTATTTCTCAACGCGTCCTGCCGTGTCGATCAGCTTCTGCTTGCCGGTGAAAAACGGGTGGCAGGCGGAGCAGATTTCGACATGCAGGTCTTTGATGGTCGAGCGCGTCGGGATTTCATTGCCGCAGGCGCAGTGGATCTTGGTCTCGTAGTACTTCGGGTGGATGTCAGGCTTCATTTCTCACTCCATTCGGTCCCAAGACGTCTTGGGAGACTGATATAATACGCAACTCCCTCGGAATTGACAACTGGATTTGTTGCGGTCCCCGGACGTAAGCGACATGCACAGGCCCCATTCAAAAACTGCGGCTCAGACCTTCGCCAGTTGCTTTTTCACTACATTCTCCGCACCGCCCGCAACCACAAGTTCCTGTGCGACAGTGCTTAGCGGAGAGAATGGAAACTGCCGTCCCTCACAGGTAATTACCGACTTCTGGTAATCGACATCGAGGTTTGGGCCGACGATTGTTGGCGTTGTGGCATCGCAATACTTCTCCCGGAGGTAATCGACAAGGATCGGGCATTCGAAGACGACGAAGCCATTATTGAAGGCGTTGCGCTTGTAGGTCTCGTTGAATGATGTGGCGATGACACACCGGATGCCCCGGAAGTCGAGCGCGGTCGCTGCCTGCTCACGGGAGGAGCCCGTGCCGAAGTTGCGTCCGGCGACGATGATGTCGCCCTTCTGGGCCAGCGTCTGGAAGTTGGGATCGTAGTTCAACATGCAAGCGGCGGCCATTTCTTCGCGTGTGAGGTTGTCTTTATATGTAAAGGCTCCACCATATATGCCGTCGGTGTTGAGATTGTCGACCGGGAGCCAGAGGGTGCGACCATGGATGGCGGCAGGGAATCCCTCAACAACCTCGACCGGCTTGGCTGTGCGCGGCGGACTGGCATGCGTCATAGCCGTGATCTTGCCAGAGATGTCTTCGAACGGTGTCGGCGAGACAATGTATCCGGCGATGGCTGAGGCGGCCACGACGGCGGGGCTGCCGAGATACACCTGCGAATCCCGATGGCCCATCCGCCCTTTGAAGTTGCGGTTGGTTGCGCTGATGCCGACTTCGCCCGCCTCCAGGGTCCCTTCGCCAAGCCCGATGCACGGCCCGCAGCCGGACGGGAGCATGACTGCACCGGAATCCGCAAGCGCTTTCCAGTGGCCCAGTTCTTCCGCCTGCTTCTGAATATTGGCTGAGGCGGCGGCAACGTAGAATTTCACTCCGTCGGCCACGCGCTTTCCCTTGATGATCCGGGCAGCATCTGCCAAGTCTTCAAGCCGCGCATTCACACAGCTCAGCAGATACGCCTTGTCGATCTTCACTCTCTTCTTCTCGATCTGTGGCAGCGAGATCATCGTCTTGACGTGGTTGGGGCCCGAAACATGCGGGATCACCGTGGACAGATCGAGGGTGAGATCGACCGCATAATGGGCATCAGGATCGGGTGTCACTCGCCCGGCGAACCAGCCATCGACAGCGGCACGCGTGTACCGGGGAGTGCCTCTTCTCGTGAGAAAATCCGCGCGCGTGTGGAGGAAATCGCGCAGGATGGTGTCGAATGGAAAGATCCCCGCCAGTGCGCCCCATTCGGTGGTCATGTTGGCAATGCTCATGCGCTGGTCCATCGAGATCCCGGCTATGCCATCACCGGCGAATTCGACGGCCATGTTGAGCACTTCATCGTGATTGAACAGACCGCAGAGGGCAATGATGACGTCCTTGCCGACCACCCCCGGACGCAACCGTCCCGCGAGAGTGACACGCGCCACCGGCGGCACCTGCCACCATGTCTGGCCGGTAGCCCAGATCGCCGCCGCGTCGGTGCGCACGATGGGGGTGCCAAGCGCGGCGATTGCGCCATACAGATTCGAGTGTGAGTCGCTGCCCACGACCATGCTGCCCGGTGTCACATAACCGTATTCGACCATCACCTGGTGGCTGATGCCGGTCCCAGCCGGATAGAAATCGATGCCATGCTCTTTGGCGAAGGCTTCGATCTTGGCGTATTTGGCGAGGTTTTCGGGCGCGGTGTTCTGGATATCGTGGTCGATGGCAAAAACCGGCTGGCGCGGATCGGCAACTTTCGCAGCCCCGATCGACTTGAATTTGCTCATCACTGCACTGGTGTTGTCGTGTGTCATCACGTGTTTGGGGCGGATGCGAATGAAGTCTCCAGAGAGGACCTTCTCCCCCGCATTGAGTCCCACGGCGTGGGCGGTGGCGATCTTCTCGACGACAGTCTGGCCCATGATATCCTCCTCACCGTTCAATCGGTGATGTACGGTGTCCGGTTTGATCGCGAGGCGCCGTTTTCGGAAAGCGGTGGCTGAGCCCAGCCTACCCACCGACGAGTTCGAAATCGATAAAGTCGGCGTGGTGCAGGATGATTCCTTCGGGGGTGCGCTTTCCCCCCGCCGCTTCTTTTGAATGCATCGCCACCACGTGGATGACCGCCTCGGGCAGACCCTGCTCCCAGCAGAGTCCTACACCGCTGAATGGGTGACGGAGCAGCCGGCCGTGCTCGCTTTTGACAAACTGGCCGTCCTTCTTGGTAAATTC
>JAGVEK010000113.1 GCA_020058315.1 Candidatus Zixiibacteriota bacterium | reverse complement strand
TGGCGTCACCGGCAGTGGAATTCGCGTCCCCTGTTTTCCGTGCACGCGAGGGAGGATGGGCCGTCGTGTCCCCAAACGTCCTGGCTCGCTTTCGATCCGAGTATCCGGGGGACGCACAGTCGTTGCTGGCAACTCTGGCGCCGCAGATGCACGTCGTGACGAGGGATTTCGGCGGCCTTCCGGGCGCGTACGAATTGCGGAGCGATACCCGTGACGGTTTTGAATTGCTGCGAGCCGCCAACAGCCTCGCCGGCGATCCGCGCGTGGAATGGGCAGAACCTGACTGGCAGCTTTCGGTGCAGTTGGATCTGATCCCCAATGATCCCGGATTTGCCAGCCTTTGGGGAATCCGCAACACGGGACAATTCAGTGGAACCGCCGGCATGGACATGGACGGCGATGTGGCGTGGGACATCACGACCGGAAGCGCAAGCATCAAAGTCCTCATTATGGACGTTGGTTGCCAGCAGGATCATCCCGACATCAATCAACTGGCTGGTGCTGATTTCACCGGCACAGGAGGTGGCGGCGGGCCGGTGAACGAATGTGACGATCACGGAACTTCGGTGGCAGGTTGCGTCTCCGCCGTCATCAACAATTCACTTGGGACGGTCGGTATTGCTCCCGGCTGCATTGTGCTGTCCGCCAAGACGTCGGTCTCAACCGTGCCCTGTGACGGCTCCGGATCATTCTATTGGAGTTGGATTGTCAACGCGCTGGCATGGGGTGAGACGCAGGGTGCGCGGGTGAGCAATATCAGTTGGTCAGCAACTGTTCCATCCAGTGCCTTTGAAGCCAAAATCGCCTCGACGTACGCCAATGGAATGGTCCATTTTGCCTCATCAGGGAACGACTACAGTTCCACAATCTCGTATCCGGCCTCTGCACCGCTGATGAATTCCGTCGGCGCCCTGACGACCAAGGGCCTCAGAGCGAGTTTCAGCAACTACGGCGCCGGGCTCGATTTCTCGGCGCCCGGAACAAATGTGTATACGACTGACCGCACAGGGGCTGATGGTTACGGAACAGGTGACTATGTTTATGTCCAGGGAACGTCCTTCGCCTCTCCCTACACCGCGGGGGTCGCCGCACTCGTTCTTTCTCGGGAACCGTCGCTGACGTCATCGCAGGTGGAGCAGAAGATGCAGTGCACCTGCCGCGACCTGGGAACCGCCGGCTACGATACCGATTTCGGCTGGGGATTCGTCAATGCCTACAACGCGATCGTGATTGCCTGGACAGACCCCGATGGCGATGGTCTCTATGGCTCCTGCGACAATTGCCCCAACATTGGCAATCCCGCTCAGACTGACACGGATACCGACAGGGTCGGTGATGCTTGCGATAACTGCCTCAATGTCGCCAATGCGACTCAACTGGACATGGACAGTGATGGCTTCGGAGACGCCTGCGATAACTGCCCGACAATCGCGAATCCCCTTCAGGAGGACACGGATGCCGACGGCCGCGGCGACGCCTGCGACAATTGTCCGATAGTGGTGAATTCAAACCAGCTCGACAGCGATGGTGACGGCATCGGCAACGTGTGCGATAACTGTCCGGTGACCGCCAATCCCCTGCAAGAGGATGCCGACGGCGATGGCTCAGGCGATCTCTGCGACAACTGTCCGGCCGCAGCCAACCCCAACCAACTGGACACGGACGATGACGGCTTGGGGGACGCGTGCGACAACTGCCCGACGATCGCGAATATCAGCCAGCAGGACACCGACGGCGATGGCCGTGGCGATGTCTGTGACAATTGCCCGGGAGTATCCAATTCCGATCAGCAGGACACGGACGGCGATGGCAAGGGCGATGCGTGTGACAATTGCCCAGCCGTGGCAAATGCCAATCAACTGGACACGGACGGTGATGGCCGAGGCAACGTCTGCGACAACTGCCTAGCGGTGATCAATCCCCTGCAGCAGGACGCCGATGGCGACGGCATTGGTGACGCCTGTGACAATTGTCCCTATTTCGCCAATCCTGACCCGACGGGCTGCCCGCATCACGGTGATGTCAGTCCCGATGGCGTCTTCGATGTGTTCGATGTTGTGGGCCTGATCGACTATGTGTTTTCCGGTGGCGTCCAGCCGCCAGAGGATTCATCCTGTCCACACATTGACCGCGGTGACGTCAACTGCGATGGGGTGGACGATGTTTTCGATGTGGTCCGTTTGATTGACTTCGTCTTTAGCGGTGGTGCGCCGCCGTGCAATCCGTGCGCGTGCAGCCCCTATCCGGCGAACTGCCCGTAGCAGCCACAAGCATGGGCGTACTGATGGTTTGCGGAAAATGCTCCTCCATCCGGCCACGGGAGGGCGACCCGCGTGGCGGGCTGCTGAGCCTCTTTCCGCGGGCCATACAAGGGCGGCTGCCCTGACCGCGGCCGCTTGGGGACACACGCACAGGCGGGCAGCCGCCATCCCCTTATTCCGGACCCTTGCCGGACGCTGTTGAAGAAGATGATCCCGATCCCGTCACCGCCTTCCCCTGCTGCGCGAGCATTGTCGCCAGCCAGGCGTTCCACAATGTCCCACCCTGTTGATCGCTGCCGCTCGTCACCAGAAACTCCGGCGTAATCCGAATCTTGCCCGCCGCTACCTGCTCCATGACCCGGATCAAGGCCAGTCGCTCCGGCCCGACCACTCTTGCCTGGGCCTCGTAGGCCGATGCAATGCCCTGACCAACCTGAATTTCGCGCTGGGCGTCACCTTCGGCCCTGATCTTGGTCGCATCGCGATCGCCCTTGGCTTTCTCGATCGCCGCCTGAGCCATATCGGTATTGATGTCGATGGACAGCTTCGCGTCGATGACGTCTTTCTGTTTGTTGGCACGCGCCGTCTTTTCCTCGACCTCGATCCGTTCCTCTTGCGCGTTTGCCTGTTGCTGGTACTGCTCTTGCTGCTGAATCGCGATTTCCTTCAGGGTCTGAGTGTCAAGCAGCGACTGATCGACCGAGATATAGGCAATCAGCAGATTCTGCGCCTCGACATGGTACTTGTCGAATTCCTCGCGCGCTTTTTCGAGAGCGTCTTTTTGAAGGGCGGTGCGCTGCTGGATGAAGTCGATCGCCTTCTTCTCGCCCGCATTGTTCCGGAAGGACGAATCAATCAGCGGGTGAACAATCTGCTCGATCAAATTGGCGACCGATCCAAACCGGGCGATGATGAACGCCGCGTGCTGCGGGCGAATCCGGATGATCAGCCGCACGTCGACTTCGAGCCGGAATCCATCCTTGGATGTGACAGTGAGCTGGCTGAATTTGAAAAACTCGGTCGCCTTCTTGCTCTCAATCTCCTCACTTGGCGGCTGTGCAGGCGCCCGCCCGGGGGTGCGCTCATGGCGCTCGGTGCGAATTTCCGCCCCCGCCGCCCAGTCAATCGTCACCGCGCTGGTCGGTACCAGGAATGCGGAGAAGGCCAGTGGATTCAGGTTGTACTTGCCGGGCGCGACCGGCTCACGCCAGATCCCGCGCTCCAGCTTCTCTGCGTTGAGGACCACTTCTTCTCGCTCGTGGATCTGTTGCTGCAAGTCGGGTGATCCTGGCATCCCCTGGGGCAGAGTCTTGTCTCTCACCAACTCCTGTCCGATGTTGGAACGAAGCACCGCCACATATCCAGGAGGGATCTCAACAATCGGAAAATCCTTAACCTCAAAGAGCAGCGGGTTGATGTAGTACTGTCCGGGCTGCAAGGTGTCGAGTTGCGGGCCGCGGTAACCGCCGTTATCAAGGAACGCCTGCCCATCCTGGAAGAAGCTGTGTGCCATCCATGTCTGAGCGCCCTGAACAGACGCTTCGCCCGGCTCCTCTTCTTCCGGCCTGGGGGCAACGATGTATCCTGGCGGCAATGGTCTGCCGTCGGCAGCCACAATGACACCGATGTGCTCTTCCTTGATCTGAGTGGCCGGCCGATTCTGCACCTTGAACACGTGCGTGTTGATACGGTAGGTGCCGGGGCGCAGGATGCCGATCTGCGGGCCCTTCTTTCCCTTCGGTTCGCTGGGCTTGATCGGGTCCTTGCCAAAGAGAAACGCTTCCGCGTCCTGGTATGAATCGCACTCCATCTGGTCGCCGAGCAATCTCCCGGTCGGGATGGGCTCGCCATCAATAGCCTCAACCACGCCTATCTGCTGGGAACCGATCACCGTCACCGGCACCCGTTCGACTTTCCAGATGATTGGGAAGAACCAGTACAGGCCAGGCATGAGTTTCCGCGCCTGAACACCAACCTCGTCTTTCTTCGCAATGATCCGTCCGGGGGGCATCTTCTTGCCGAACATCTTGCGCGTTGGGATGCCCACTCTGTCGTCAGGAATGAACTTGAAACCCGACAGGAAGAAGATCAGAAGAATGAATCCCCCTGTCGCAATTGCCACGTAAAGCAGGCCGGCGCCTAATGATTCTTGCATACCCAATCCTCCGAATCCATGAATGAAGAATTATCCCCTGACAGGCAACACCTGAATGCAGATGAACCCGCCCCTGCACACGTCTGGATCACATCCCGAACCTTTGGGGCTCGTTGAAAAAGCCCATCGTGTCCCATACTGTAGGGCGGACAGGAGTGTCCGCCCTACCAAGGAATCGGATATCGGCCGGACACTCTTGTCCGGCCCTCTTCAACCAGCCACTTCGGTGTGAGTGCTCTGTGTCCACCGCTCCTGCCCGAACACGACACGCGTTTCAC
>JAGVEK010000374.1 GCA_020058315.1 Candidatus Zixiibacteriota bacterium | reverse complement strand
GGTCGCACCTTCAATGTCTGCACTCCCGACGATGCGGTGTTTGTTTCTCCCGAAACCATCTCCTCGAAGACCAGTCCGTACTCTTTACCGGCCTTGCGGCATTCATCGATCAACTGCTTTTTCAGTGCCGGGTATGACAGCGCGGCATTGGAAGTAACGAAGAGTGATCCCATGCGGCTGACCGGCTGGCTCCAGATGTCGGCACGTCCATGCCCGTTCGATGTTTTCTGTGTTTTGATCGGTGTCCGGCTCATGAGGAATCCCTTCAGGATTCCCTTTTCCACCAGCGAGACACGCTGCGCGGGGACACCTTCCTCGTCGTAAGCATACTGTCCGTACAGTTCCGTTTTCCCCAGCTTGAGGATTGTGGGATCGTCGACGACCGTCAGGAAATCAGGGATGATTCGTGATCCCACTTTGTCTTTGAACGTGTGCCCCTCGGACTCGCGACGGGTACGGTGTCCTTCGAGGCGATGCCCCAGTGCCTCGTGGAAAAAGACCCCGGACGCGCCGCTCTTGATGATGGCCGGCCCGGTGTACGGCTCCATGACCGGTGCCGCGCGCAGAGCCAGCAGAAGACCGATCAACGAGTCCGCAGCGGACGCGAGACTTGCCGAATCCGGCAGATCGGCGAACGTGTGGGCCTTGTAGACGCGTTCCAATTCCAGCGGCATCCCGTCCTCGGCACGGGCACCGGCGGAGACAGCCACCGAGTAGTTGTGCTGCCCCGTCCGCAGGCGCGTGCCCTCCGTGGTCACCAGGTAACGGATCTGGGCAATCGCCTTGAAGTCCACGACCGAGTTGTAGATCAGTGGCTGGGGTTTGAAGCGCGCAGAGATCGCGCGTACCAGGTTTTCCCAGCGCTTGCGGTCGACGGTCAGCGAGTCAGCAGGATCTGTCCGGCGCACCGGCTCCGTGCGCGAGAAATCGTCGGGACGATCCTCCTGTTCCACTTTCTGCACGGTTCGCCCCCGCTTCCCGATGTAATCTTCAAGGGCGCGTTTGTATTGGTAGTCCGTCAGCAGCCACAGCTTTTGATGCATCGCGGTCACGTCGTTGTCGACCGGTGCGTAGGCACGCGCGTTTTCGAACGCGTCGGTGTCGTGCGGATCGTAGTAGAACCCCTCGTCATCGGAGGTGTTGTCCTCGCGGTAATCCCCGACTCTCGCATCGACCGCGACTCCCCGGTAGGAATCACCACCGGAGGACTCAAGAGCGCCGTACGATGCGCGCACTGAAACCGATTTAACGTCAGTCAGACGGTACGAGATGAAATACGGCTTCTCGTAGTCCTTCATGACCAGGCGGGCGGCGGAGCGGTCAAGCTCTGCCACGAGTGCGTTGAGCAACGGGTCATCGGACACCGGTTCCGACTGGGCCGTGGGATACAGGACAACGATGGTCGCCAATAACGATAGAAGTACGCCGATCTTGCGGGGCAAGCTATTCCCCATTGCTTCCTCCCTGAAAAGCCATGCGATTCCCTTGACGGGCGTCATGAAACAGGATCGGACGCGCGCGCCAGCATGCAACATCATTCCGGACACAGTGATCTGCCATACCCGTGGCGGATCGGGATTCATAGGTCCGCCCCAATCGTGCCCGTTCTGCGAATTCGCCGAGGGTCAACGGGCCCTTTTTCTCGGAGCCATGGAGCGTGCTCTGGGTTTTGTCCTGCCGGTGACACCGCGCTTGGCAAGTTCAAGACGCAGGAGCTTCTGGAGGCTGGCGCGTGCCGGATCGAAACTCAGGAGTGCGGCTTCGAACACTTCATCCACCGTGTCCACCGGGATATAGGTCATCTCCTTGGAGATGAGTCGCGGCACGTCCTTCAGATCCTTCACGTTTTGGCGGGGAATGATCATCTTGTGGATGCCGACTCGGTGCGCCGCTGCGACTTTCTCTTTGATTCCGCCTACAGGCAGCACTTTACCGCGGAGAGAAACTTCTCCGGTCATGGCGATATCGTTGCGGATGGCGCGGTCAGACATGACCGACGCGATGACCAGGGACACGGTGATTCCGGCCGACGGCCCGTCTTTGGGGATCGCTCCGGATGGGAAGTGAACGTGAATGTCGTAGTTCCCGAAATCCGTGTGCGGAATGCCCAGCCACTCCGCGCGGGACCGGACATAAGAGTGAGCCGCCTGAATCGACTCACGCATGACGTCACCCAGCGAGCCGGTCGAGATCACATTCCCAGACCCGCGCATCTTGAGCGCTTCGATCAGCATGATGTCGCCGCCAGTTTGCGTCCAAGCCACACCCATTGCAACACCGATCTCGGGCTTGAGTTCTGCCTTTTCGGGTACAAAAAACGGCGTGCCGAGAAATTTTTCCACTTGCTGGGCACCGACTCTGATGAACCCGCGCTGGCCGGTCGCCCGCTGGGCCGCGATGTTGCGGCAAATCACCTCCAGCGCCTTGTCGAGATTCGACAGCCCGGCCTCCATGGTGTACTCGCGGATGATCTTGTGGACGGCGGAAACGGTCAGCCCGAACTCCTCGGGAGACAGATTGTGGGCGCCAAGCTGCCGCGGCCAGAGATGCTTGAAAGTGATCTCGACTTTTTCCTCCTCGAGGTATCCCGGCATCTCGATAAACTCCATCCGCTCTGCCATCATCTCCGGGATGTCTTCGGGATCAGTCGCCGTGCAAACAAAGAGGCACGAGGAGAGGTCATAAGGGAATCCCAGGTAGGAATCCCAAAAGTCCTTGTTGATTGTGGGATCGAAGATCTCCAGCACAATCGCCGACAAATCGGGACGGTCACCCGAACCACCGAGACGGTCGACACCATCCAGCAGACAAACGGGATTGATGACTTCAATCGCGCGCAACTGCCGCAGAATCCGCCCCGGCATGGCGCCGGGAAGCGTGCGGCGGTTTCCTTTGAGCGCCGATTCAGAGCGCAGGACCCCGAAATTCAAGGTGACGGC
>JAGVEK010000217.1 GCA_020058315.1 Candidatus Zixiibacteriota bacterium | reverse complement strand
GTTCATCGACTGCAATCTGACGAGGACTGCTTCCTGCAGCAGGTAGATGTCTTCTGTTCGCATTTCTTCGGACAATCTGGCTACTTCTTTAGACGTGTTGACATATATGTCATTGTCGGCCCGGAAACGAAAAAGTCAAGCGTTATTCATCCATGACACGCTCTTGCGGTAGCAGCCGGCCCTTAAGAAGCGTCGAGTGACCCCAGCGGGGATGTTGCAGCCCCCGCCTGGGGTCTGCCGTCCCCGCTTTTCTTTTGGAGTAATCGATATGAAATGCGGATGTTCCATGGTAAGTCTGGCGCTGGAACTCGAGCGCCAACTCGCGACTAAGCGGGACCTAATCGTGCCCTCGTCGCTCCTGCAATGCCATACGGACGAGGGTGGCGAATTGAAGATGATTGTCGATACCAAGCGCGGTGACGGTGGCGAGTACGGGGTATTCGAATATTCCTGTATCGGTGCATATTACTGCCCAGATGTCGGTAAAAATGGTAACGCCATTTGGTCAATGGCGGTCATTGTGCTACGATGTATCTACACGTATCAACAAGTGAGGTAGTTATGAGACTGCAACTGGCGAAATGGGGCAACAGTCTGGCAGTTCGGCTGCCGGTGGAATGCACGCGCGCTGCGGGGTTGCGCGAGGGCGATACCGTCGAGGCCGAAGTGACGCCGATCGGCGAGATCAAGCTGACGCCGGCTCAGCCGTTCGACAAGGCGGCATTCATCAAGCGTCTACGCAAGCTGCGGGCAACCATGCCGATGACGACGACGACCGTTCAGATGATGCGCCAGGAGGATCGTTATTGATGATCTATCTGGACACCAGCGCCGCGGTTCCGATGTTCGTCCCGGAGCCGGCGAGCCCCGCAATCGAGGCATGGTTTGAGTCTTGCACGGAGCCCTTGGTATCGTCTGACTGGATAGTGACGGAGTTTTCGAGTGCTTTGTCCATCAAGGTTCGAAAAGGGGAGATCAGTGCCAAGCAGGCGCAGGCGGCGTGGAAGGACTTTGACGCTTTCTGCAAGTCTGGCTTGCGTTTGTTGCCGGTGAGTCGAAAGGCGTTTGCAGAGGCTGCCGGGATGGCGCGGCATGCGGCAAGCGGCTTGCGCTCCGGTGATGCCTTGCATCTGGCGATGGCGCTTGAAGCTGGCGCCAGCGGGATTGCGACGGCAGACGAGACGCTGGCGAAGAACGCGAAAGCGAGCGGCTTGGCGGTAAGCCAGATCATCTGACTGTTTCTCAACTCATGACCCGATCCGAGCTCGTTGACCGGCTGCATTCCCGCGTTCCAGCGCTTACTCGCGACGACACCAAGTCCGTGGTCGACGTGATTCTTGAGGCCATTACAAACAGTTTGGTGGCCGACAGTCGCGTTGAGATCCGTGGTTTCGGCAGCTTCAGCCTGAGCTACCGGCAACCGCGAGTTGGGCGCAATCCGAAGTCGGGTGAAAAGGTTCAGGTTCCGGGAAAGTACGTACCCTATTTCAAAGCTGGTAAAGAGATGCGGGAGGGCGTTAACGCCCGATGATGCCGTCTTTTTGGGATGCGATGATGGCCTTGTCTTGGACGCTTTGCGTGCTTCACAGGGAAGCACGACATTTTGAAGTGGCCACTGCTTTGAGCACAGCGCGAGCGAAACACAACCCGGCGGGAACAATGGAGGGATCAACATATCAGGCGTCCGGTTCTCGGCCTTATGAGGAGATCCACTCAATGTAGCTAGATTGAGCCACTGACCGGCCAGTTCCAGTCCGAAAGAGCATCCCTACCGCTGCGCTAAACATCGCCTGATGTTCCTCCATGCAGCGTATTGGTCATTCCAACTACATTTTGGCAATTGCTATTTCGGAAAGACGGGCATAAGATAATTTGCTAGTCACAACAATATTTACATGCCGAACTATTTCCTTGTCGCCTGGATGGGCCGAACCGATCTTAAAGCCGCTGCGGGTGATCCCGAAGCTGGCCTTGGACCCATTTTGCAGGGCGTGCAGGCCGGTAGTTACGACGCTATTTATCTTCTCAGTGATTTTCCGGCAGCGGAATCGAAGTCGTTTATCAAGTGGTTGGCAACCCGGACAGGGGCGGCGATCCACCTCCGCAGCGTCAAACTGACCTCGCCCATCAACTTTGGTGAAATTTATGAGCGCGTTCTGGAGGTGCTGGAGGCGATCGACCGGCGCGGGACGCAACTGACCTATCACCTCAGCCCTGGCACTCCGGCCATGGCTTCGGTCTGGATACTGTTGGCGAAAACGACCCACCCGGCTCGGCTGATACAGTCGTCCGCACAATCAGGCGTCCAGGAAGCCGACGTTCCCTTCGATATCGCCGCCGAATTCATCCCCAAGCTTCTGCAGAAGTCTGATGAGCGGCTAACCTCCTTGGCACAGGGGGCACCGGACGAGGGCGCGGAGTTCAGCAACATCATCCATCGTAGCGCCGTCATGAAGCGACTAATCGTGCAGGCCAAGCGCGTGGCAATCCGCTCGATCCCTGTATTGATCGAAGGCGAGAGCGGCACTGGCAAGGAGTTGATGGCGCGAGCTATCCACAAGGCCAGTCCTCGCGCCGACAAACCATTCATCTCGGTCAACTGCGGTGCCATTCCCTCCGAACTGGTCGAATCCGAATTCTTCGGCCACAAAAAGGGTTCCTTCACCGGCGCGGCGGCTGATCGCAAAGGGCATTTCGAACGCGCCGACGGTGGCAGCATTTTCTTGGATGAAATCGGCGAGCTACCCAAGGCAATCCAGGTCAAGTTGCTGCGCGCCCTACAAGAAGGCGAAGTTACGCCGGTGGGTTCCAGCGATCCCAAGAAAATCGATGTCCGTGTGATCGCCGCCACCAACCGGACGCTCATCAACGAGGTTGCCGAGGGGCGGTTCCGTGAAGACCTCTTTTACCGCCTGGCGGTCGCCATCATAAAACTCCCGCCCTTACGAGAGCGCGCCGGCGACATTTCCTTATTGATCGAGGCTCTCTTGAAGCAGGTCAATGATGCCGCCAAGGATCTCGGCATCAAACACAAGAAAATATCTGTCAGCGCAAAGAATCTTATGCTTCAGCACGCCTGGCCGGGCAATATTCGTGAACTTCTCAATACCTTGCAGCGGGCAGCCGTATGGTCCGACGATGACGTTATTGGCTTGGAAGCCATCAAGGATGCGGTTCAGCTATCCCCAAAGTCAGTGCCCGGCGCCGAGAACATATTGAATCGTCCTGTCGAGTCGGGCATTGAACTGGAAGCCCTCATGGCCCAGGTGGCAAGGCATTACATCGAGCGGACCCTGGATCACACACGCAACAACAAGACGCAAGCCGCCAAGTTGCTGGGGTTTGGCAACTACCAGACCTTTACCAACTGGATGAATCGTTATGGGGTTTCACGATGAAAATTACCCAGTCCAGTGCGCTGGCACGCCGATTGCTGATATGGGATCATCCTTCAATGCTATGCAATAAAGATTATGGACTTTCCCTCTGCAAATTCGCTGGCGCACACGACCTCCTCGGTCGAAGGGGGTGTCGTGCAATCTAAGAATTTCGAATTTTTGCGTAATGCTCGCGCCGATCTGGCCGCGCTGGGTGGCTTTGCTGAGCACTACGCGTTCAACGATCCGGCGGGGTCGCTGGCCAAACTGCGATTGCTCACCGAGCGGGTCGTCGACCTGGTCTATGACGCCTTCCGGTTGCCAAAACCGTACCAGCCGAACCTGAACGATCTCCTGAATGAGGATGCCTTCCGCGCCCGGGTTCCGACCGTAGTCCAGACCAAACTGCATGCACTGCGAATGCATGGGAACAAGGCTGTTCATGCCAACAAGGGTACAACGCCAACGGCGCTGGCCATGGTGCGGGAAGCGTTCGACATTGCCCGCTGGGTGTTCGTGACATTCGACGGTGGATTGGCTTCAAGCATTCATGCCTTCGTGCCACCTACGCCGCCGGCCGATGCAAAAAAGCTGGAGAAGGATCACCAACGCCTGCTTGCGCAAATTGCTGAGCAGGAAGAGCAGATGCAAGCGATTCTCCAACAGCTCGAACAGGCAAAAGCCCAACAAGCAACTGTCGAGCGGACTACGGAGGAATTGCAGCAGCTGGTTGCCAGTGGGAGTGCGGCTGCCGATCAACTCGCTTTTGACGAGGCCACTACCCGCCAGCGGCTGATCGATGCCATGCTTGTTTCCGCCGGTTGGAAAGTCGGTCAAGGTGGCGCATCGACTGACGAAGTCGGACAGGAAATCGAGATACCACAAGCTCAGAACAAGACCGGCATTGGCTATGCTGATTATGTCCTGTGGGACGAAAACGAAAAGCCTCTGGGCGTAGTTGAAGTCAAGCGTACCGCCAAGGATGCAGATGCCGGACGCACTCAAGCCGAGCTTTACGCCGATGGTCTTGAACAAAAGCATGGCCAGCGCCCGGTCATCTTCTATACCAACGGTTTTGACATCTACATTTGGGACGACGCCCAGAAGCAGACGCCGCGCCGACTGTTCGGCTTTTATTCAAAAGAAAGCCTGAAATACCTGATCTTCCAGCGCCACCAAAAACTGGCACTCGACTCGCTCACGCCAAAATCGGAAATAGCGGGCCGGATGTATCAAGTCGAGACGATCAAGCGGATTTGCGAGCGATTCAGCCTTGGCTATCGCAAGTCGCTGGTCGTCCTGGCTACCGGCACCGGCAAGACCCGGGTCGCCGTTTCGCTGTGCGATGTGTTGTCGCGTGCCCGATGGGCAAAGCGCATCCTTTTCCTGTGCGACCGGCGCGAGCTGCGCAAGCAGGCGGATGATGTGTTCAAGGAATTCCTGCCGGGTGAGCCGCGCATCCACATCAACTTCAGCACCGCTGGCGATGTAACCAATCGCATCTACCTTGCCACCTATCCGGCGATGATGCAGTGCTATGAAATGTTCGATGTCGGCTATTTCGACCTGATCATTGCCGATGAGTCACATCGCAGTATTTACAACCGCTACCGTGATTTGTTCGTCTATTTCGATGCGCTACAGGTCGGTTTGACTGCCACTCCGGTTCAGTTCATCGCGCGCAATACGTTCAAACTGTTTGCCTGCGAGAACGACGACCCCACTTCGTATTTCGGTTATCAGGAAGCCATAAGCCATGTACCGCCCTACCTCGTGCCCTTCGAGGTCTACACCCATACCACCGAGTTCCTGCGGCGGGGAATCAAATACAGCCAGCTCTCCAAGGAGCAGCGGGAACAATTGGAGAATGACGAGGCTGACGCACAGGCAATCGCCTTTGACGATACCGATGTGGATCGCACGGTGTTCAACAAGGACACCAACCGCGCAATCCTGCGCAATCTCATGGAGAACGGCTTGCGGGACGCGAGCGGTTCTCATCCTGGCAAAAGCATCATTTTTGCCCGCAATCACAATCATGCGGCATTGCTGTCGGAGCTGTTCGATGAGATGTATCCACAGTATGGTGGCCAGTTCTGTCGGGTAATCGATCACTACGATGTCCGTGCCGAACAGTTGATCGACGACTTCAAGGATCCCAGGAACGTACTCACCGTCGCCATCTCCGTGGATATGCTGGATACCGGTATCGACGTACCCGAAGTCGTTAATCTGGTGTTCGCAAAGCCGGTCAAGTCCTATGTCAAGTTCTGGCAGATGATTGGTCGGGGAACGCGTTTGTGTCCCGACCTGAATGGCCCGGGCCAGGACAAGACCAAGTTTCACATTTTTGACCACTGGGGCAATTTCGCTTATTTCGAAGAGAGTTACAGCGAGGCCAACCCTACGATCAGCAAATCGCTGCTGCAAAGGCTATTTGAGACCCGCCTTCAACTGGCCGATACAGCGCTTGCAGCGGCGAAGGCAGATGCTTTTGACCTGGCCATCAAGCTGCTTCAGGCTGACATCGCGGCCCTACCGGAAACCACCATTGCAGTCCGTGAGAAGTGGCGCGAGGTGCGTGAAGTCCAGCGTGCTGGGGTGTTGCCGGCGCTGAGTGCCGCAACTCGCTCGTCCCTGCTCAACGATCTCGCGCCGCTCATGCAGTGGCGTGATACACGGAACTGGGAAGCGGCCTACCAGCTCGACCTGCTGGTCGGGCGGATGCAAAGCGAGCTGCTGAAAAAATCAGCCGTGTTCAATGACCTGAGGGACGACTTGATCGCCCTCGTGGCGCAACTGCCTATTAACGTCAATGTCGTTCGCGACAAACTGTCCACCATCGAGAAAGTGCGCAGTGGGGAGTTCTGGAAACTGATCATCGATCAATCCGACGTCGGCGGGCTTGAAACGGTGAGGGAGGAATTGCGCGGCATCATGCGGCATCGGGTGATCGGCCCGACCGTTGGCGGCAAGCCGCGACTTCTGGATATCACCGAAGATGCCAGCAAGATCGAATTCGGTCGCCACACCCCCAAACTCGAAGGGACCGAATTGGTGGCGTACCGGCAACGGGTTGAGCAGGTGCTCGCGGGTCTGTTCGATATCAATCCGACGCTGCGCAAGATTCGACGCGGCGAGCCCGTGGCCGAAACAGACCTCACGGCATTGGTCAGCCTGGTCCTCACCCAGCACCCTGACGTCAATCTGGCCTGGCTGACCGAGTTCTATCCGGATACCGCCGGCGATCTGGCGGCGGCAATCCGTACCATCGTCGGCTTGGAGCCTGAAGTCGTGGCCGAGCGCTTCGGGGAATTCTTCGCGCGCCATCCGCGGCTTTCGGCCAAGCAGCAGCGCTTCATGGCTTTGCTGCAAAACCACATCGCCAAGTTTGGCGTGGTCACCCTCGACAAGCTCTACGAAGCACCGTTTACCCAGGTCAGTCCCGAGGGTCCCGATGGGGTGTTCGACGATGCGGAAGTTGAAGAGCTGATCACGGTCATCGGTCGATTCCAACCCGGTGGCGAACACCGGGCCAACTCATAACAAGATGGAGCGATTTATGGAAAGCCAGCTTCTCGCCTTGATGGCCGGCCTGGTCATCGGCATATCGATCACCTGGGTGATGATCCGCGGCAGGATTGCTGCCGCTGCCGAGGCTGGCAGAGCAGAGATCGCGATCGACCTCGCCACTGCCAACGAGCGGGTGAGATCCCTCGAATCAGAGCGCGGAACACAGGTCAATGCATACGGAGCACTGAAAACACAAGCCGATGAATGGCGGGATGCACTCGATCTGGCCCGCGATGAACTTGCCACACTGAACGAACGGGCGAGCCGTATTCCAGCGCTCGACGAAAAAGTGGCCAACACTGAGCGTGCATTGGCGGAAGTACGCAAGCAAGCTGCCGATTTGCGCGAGTCCGCCGGCAGCATCAATGCCGAGCTCAAGGCGGAACGCGAGACACTAACGGCGCTGCGCCGCGATTATCAGGCTGAAAAGTCATTGCGTGAGCAGGCCGAGTCGCAAGTCAACACTCTCACCACCGAACTGGCAGAAACGAACACGAAGCTCGCTGCCGAGCGTAGCCAGGCCGAGGAAAAGCTGGCACTCCTGCTGGAAGCCAAGGAGGCCCTGTCCAATCAGTTCAAGAGTCTGGCCAACGACATCCTCGAAGAAAAGTCAAAGCGCTTCACCGAGCAGAACCAGACCAACATCGGTCAACTCCTCAATCCACTCAAGGAACGGATGACGGAGTTCAAAGCCAAGGTGGAGGAAATCCACATCAAGGATACCGAGCAGCAGGCCACGCTCAAGGCCGAACTGGGGCAACTGAAAGACCTGAATCGCCAAATGACCGAGGAGGCCCACGGCCTGGCGACGGCACTCAAGGGGCAAGCCAAGAAGCAAGGCAACTGGGGTGAGCTGGTGCTCGGCAATGTCCTTGATCGCTCTGGCCTGCGCGAGGGCAAGGACTTCAAGCGCGAAGTCAGCTTCAACACCGAAGACGGTCGCAAGCGGCCAGACGTCGTCATCTACCTGCCGCAGGCCAAGCACCTGGTCATCGATGCCAAGGTTTCCCTGAACGCCTACACGCGGTATGTGAATGCCGAGGACGATCTATTGCGACAACAGGCCCTGCAAGAACATGTCAATGCCGTGGCCAGCCGGATTCAGGAGCTCTCGAATCGAGCCTATTTTGAGTTGCCTGGCCTCAACACGCCCGAAATGGTGTTCATGTTCATCCCCATCGAATCTGCGTTTGTCGAGGCGTTGCGGGCTGACGAGAACCTGTTCCAGAAAGCCATCGAGCAGAACGTGCTGGTGGCGACGCCGACCACCTTGCTGACCAGCCTGAACATCGTGCGCCAGCTTTGGCGCTTCGAGGAGCAGAACGCTCATACCGCCGAACTAGCTGATCGCGCCGGCAAGGTGTACAAGAAGCTGGTCAGCTTCCTTGGCAGCATGGAAGCCGTGGGCAAGCAGCTCGACAAAGCGAAAGAATCCTTCGGCACAGCCATGGGGCAGCTCTATACCGGCAAGGGCAATCTGATCGGTCAAGCCAAAGAGTTTGAAAAGCTCGGCGTATCGGTGCAGACGCCCTTGCCCGACCATCTGGTGGCCAAAGCCGCTCTTGAACTTGAACACCTGCCCGAGATCGCTGACGGCACGGAACTGGAAACCAACGAATCATGATCACGAACCAACTCAAAAACGACATCGACCGCCTGTGGACCGAATTCTGGACCGGCGGCATCACCAATCCGCTCACCGTCATCGAACAGATTTCCTTCCTGATGTTTGCCCGCCTTCTCGACATCGACGAGACTCGCATCGAAAAGCTGGCAGGCCGCACAGGAAAATCGCCGCACAAGAATTTCGGCCCCGAGCAGCAAAATCTGCGCTGGAAGAACTGGAGCGAATACGGCGGTGGGGAAATGCTGCGCCATGTACGCGATCAGGTCTTCCCGCACCTCCGCGACCTCGGCGGCAAGAACACCACCTTCGGCGAATACATGAAGGACGCCACCTGTCTGGTTCCCAAGGCCAGTTTGCTGGTGTCCGCTGTCACCCAGATCAACTTGCTGCCGCTGGGCAACAGCGACATCAAGGGCGACCTCTACGAATACATGTTGAGCAAGCTCAGCACAGCGGGCATCAACGGCCAGTTCCGCACCCCCCG
>JAGVEK010000138.1 GCA_020058315.1 Candidatus Zixiibacteriota bacterium | reverse complement strand
GACAACTTCGTGTGGCACCGCAATATTGACCAGCCCAGCCCGACAATTCGGTTGGAAGGAAATATCATCTATGGCGCGGCTGCACGAATACCAGGGCAAGCAACTCCTTCGGGATGCGGGATTTGCCATTCCGAAGGGCCAGGTGGTTCGCTCGACAAGTGAGGTTGACACCGCCGTTGCCACAAGCGGCCTTCCCGCCGTTGTGAAAGCCCAGGCTTGGACAACCTCGAGGGCCGCTCAGGGAGCTATTGCGATTGCGGAAACCGCGGATGATGTGACCGCAGCCGTAAAGCGGATGCTCGACTTGAAAATCGGCGGCTTCGATGTCACTGAAGTGTTGATCGAGGAAAAGCTTGATATCACACGCGAGTTCTATGCGGGGATCATCGTTGACGACGCGAACAAGACTCCGGTTATGATTTTCTCGTCAATCGGCGGCTCCGGCATCGAGGAGTTGGCCCGCAAATATCCCAAGAACGTCTCCAAAACCCCCGTTGACGTGCGCTTCGGACTGCGCGACTACGAGGCGCGCGAGGCCGTCCGCAAGACGGGTGTTTCCGGTTCATTGCAGAACGAACTCACAAAGGCGTTGCTGGGTCTTTACCGGGTCGCGCGCCAGTGGGAGGCCCGCTCAGCCGAGATCAACCCGCTGGTGCTGCGTAGCGATGGCAAACTGGCGGCATGCGATTGTCGCATCACAGTCGACGATAACGCCGTCTTCCGTCATCCCGAACTCAAGATCGAGATCGCCCGCGAATTCGGCCGCCCGCCAACCGCGCTGGACAAGATCGCATGGAATGTCGAGAAAGACGATTACCGTGGCACCTTCTACTTCATCGAGATGGCGCGCGGCTACAAGAAGGGCGAGGGGTACATCGGATTCCACGGCGCCGGCGGTGGCGGGTCGATGATGTCGATGGATGCCCTGGTCAAGCGCGGGTACACGATCGCCAACTTCACCGATACATCCGGCAATCCCCCGGCTTCCAAGGTCTATCGCGCCGCCAAGATCATCCTCTCGCAACCAAACATCGACGGGTATTTCGGATCCGGGTCGGGTGTTGCTTCACAGGAACAGTTCCACTCGGCGCGAGGGCTGGTCAAGGCGTTCTGGGAGGAGAACCTCTCCATTCCCGCCGTGATCCGCCTTGGGGGAAACGGCGAGGATAAAGCCGTCCAGATTCTGACCGAGTACACCAAGAACCTTCCGGCTCCGGTCGAAGGATACAAGAAGGACGACACCGCGGACTACTGCGCCCAGCGGATGAAGAAGCTCCTCGACGCCCAGCCGGACAGGAGCACGCCGCGCAAGATGGCGATTCCAGTCACCCCGGAGTTCACGGCCAGAGACCCGTACACGTTTGACACACCGACAGGCAAAGTCGTTCTCGATCACGCTCTGTGCCGTGAATGCAGAACCAAGAGTTGTGTCCAAAGTTGCGTCCCACAGATTCTCAAAGAGCAAGACGGGATCGTTGTGCTGAACATCTCGCGTGATGACGCCAAAGCCGGCAAGTGCATTGAATGTCTCGCCTGCGAAGTCGAGTGCCGGGTCGGCGGCAATGCGGGCGGACGAGTGATTCTCCCAATCCCGGGACTTGATGAATACCGCGCCAATATCGTTGCAGGGGGCTAAGGCTAAAGGATTTGGCACGGCTTGCCGTGCCCATTGACCGCAGGAAAAGAACCAGAGGGAAACGACACAGATAAATCGCTGCGACCTCGTAGAGGCGCGTTGCGTGCGCCCTCTCGACACGGGCGGAGAACTCAGATCCAAGAACTTGCTGCGACACCATGAGCATCCTCGTCGACGAAACCAAGAAAGTCATCGTGCAGGGCATTACGGGCCGCGAGGGAATGGCGCGTCGTGCAAGATTGGCGGTTCGACCGAGATAGAGATGGCAAATAGAACGTACTGGCTCGACTTGTTCACCGGAACCACTTGGCGAGAATTCCTCGGTGCTGGTGGCGAGATCTCAGGGTTCAGAGAGCGCCACTGGGCAGCGGTCCAGAAGCTTAAGCGCGGAGATTACCTTCTCTGCTATCTCACCGGTGTGTCACGCTGGATCGCAGTTCTTGAAGTGGCCTCGGAGGCCTTTCGAAGCGAGGAGAAGATCTGGGAGTTCGATGTGTTCCCGTGCAGAGTGGGGGTCAGGACTGTTGTGGCACTTGAACCAGAAACTGCTGTTCCCATTCTTAGCCTGAGAGATCGGTTGTCGTTCTTTCGCGATCTCAAGAGTCCAAACGCTTGGACGGGACGCGTCCGTAGCTCACTTGCGAAGTTGAGTGTTGAGGACGGAGAAGCTGTTCTCGCCGCGCTCGTTGAGGCGCACCGCAGCCCGGTGTCGAGACCTGTTGACCTGTCCAAGCTTGAACGACGGCCGCGCGCACTTAAGTCTAAGGCTGGATCTGTTACGGTTCCAGAACCGGAGCCAGAGGCTGGGGACGCCACGATTGAAGTTGAGCCTGCTGCTGTCAGTGCGCATGCCGAGACGCAATGGCTGCTCTTGAGACTCGGGAATGACATGGGACTTGACGTTTGGGTCGCGAGGAACGACAAGAACCGCGTTGTCCATGGAGTTAGGTTCGATTCTCTGCCAAAGATGCGCCAGACTCTTCCTGTACAGTTCGACGAGGCCACGAATCGAACTATCGAACTCATCGATGTACTGTGGCTATCTGGCAACGCGATCGTGGCTGCCTTTGAGATAGAGAGTACGACCAGCATATACTCCGGGCTTCTGCGGATGTCTGACCTCATCACAATGCAACCGAATCTCGCGATACCTCTGTTTCTGGTAGCTCCCGATGATCGTCGTGAGAAGGTAATAGCAGAGATAAACCGGCCCACGTTTGCCCGGCTGAAACCACCCATGAGCGAGATGTGCCGCTACATTCCCTTCTCAGCACTCAAACGACGACTGAAGGAAGTTGAAGGCTTCGTCCCATATCTCAAACCAGAATTCTTGGACGAGATTGCAGAATCTTGCGAGATTGAAGAAGAGTAACGACACCATGAGCATCCTCGTCGACGAAACCAAGAAAGTCATCGTGCAGGGCATTACGGGCCGCGAGGGAATGGCGCGCACGCAACTCATGCAGCGTTATGGGACGCGTGTTGTCGCAGGCTGCACACCCGCCAAAGGGGGACAGGATGTACTGGGTGTGCCGGTCTACGATACGGTCATGGAAGCTGTCGAGAAGATGGGGGCCATCGACGTGTCGACAATATTCGTCCCGGCTCCTCTGGTGAAGAACGCGGCCCTCGAGGCCATCGCCGCCGGAATCAAACTTCTCGTCATCGTGCCCGACCGTGTTCCGATCTACGACGTGCTCGAGATTGCCGCTGCAGCCAAAGAAACGGGCGCCCGCTTTGTCGGCCCGAACACCCTGGGATTGCTGTCCCCCGGCAAAGCCGTGTTCGGGATGATTGGCGGATCGGCGGCCTCGGCCAAGGATTGGTTTCTGCCGGGGCGGGTCGGGGTGACGTCGCGATCCGGTGGTATTACGTCCTCAATCGCCTATTACCTCTCCCGCGCCGGAATCGGTCTGTCGACAATCATTCATGTTGGCGGCGACGCCATCGTCGGCACCGATCACCCGGCGATCATGGAGTTATTCGAACAGGATGCGGAGACCGACTGCGTGGTGATGTTCGGAGAGATCGGTTCCTCCCAAGAGGAGCGGGTGGCCGATCTGATCGAAAACGGCAAATTCACCAAACCATTGGTTGCCTATATCGGAGGGAAAGGCGCGCAGTCCGGGACTCGATTCTCCCATGCTGGCGCGATCATCGAGGGGAACCGCGGTACGCACGAAGGGAAAGTGAAGCGCCTGCGTGAAGCTGGGGCAACGGTCGTAGACAACTTCGGCGATATCCCTGACGCAGTCAAATCGGTCATCCGGCCGATGGAAACCGCGAAGATCCCGATCGTCAAGTGAGTTCCATTGCATGTGAATCGTGATGGTGAACCTGGTCAAAGTATATTTCACACGCCAGAACACTCCCGCTGTCATCCTGGGGAGCGGACCTTTACGACCGCGCCTCGAAGTTCAAGTCCCCAGCGACGAAGGATCTGCTCTCCCTTCTGGGCAAACAGCAGATTCCTCGCTTCGCTCGGAATGACAGAGTGCGAGGGGCGCGGTGCCCGGAATGACAGGAAAGGGGAGGCAAAATGCCGGAGGCTCCATCACCGAAAACCCGGAAAGAAGTTGGAGTAGCATATGGGTGAAATGAACTGGTCCTCGGCGATCACCGAAATCGCCCCGAATGTGATCCGTCTGCGTGGTTATCCGGTCGAGGAGTTGATGGGAAAGATCGGCTTCGCCGAGGCGATCCATCTGGCATTGCTGGGCGAACTCCCCGATCAGGCCACTGCGACCATCCTTAATGCCATCTTCGTCTCATCTGTCGACCACGGCACATCCCCTCCCTCAGTGCTCTCAACAGTGACCGTTGCTTCAACCGGCGCTCCATTGGGAGCCGCCGTGGCGGCGGGAATCCTCTCCATCTCGAAGTTCCACGGTGGCGCGATCGAGGACTCGATGAAGGCAATTGGCGAAGCGCTTTCCACTGCCAAAAGCAAGGGCATGACTTTCGAAGAAGCGGCCCTGGCGACCTTCGAAGGCTACAAGGCGCGCGGAGCACGTCTGCCCGGATTCGGGCACCGGCTGCACACGAAAGACCCGCGCACGACGCGGCTTCTGCAACTTGTTGATTCATTGGGTAAGGGGAAAGATGGGTTGGCGATGGCGCGCGCGCTGGAAGCCACGATTGCCAAAGCCACTGGGAAGCCGCTGCCGCTCAATGTCGACGGCGCGATTGCTGCAGTCCTGCTCGACTTGAATGTTCCGCCCGCGCTGGCCAACGCATTCTTTATGATCGCCCGTCTCCCGGGGCTGGTTGCCCATGCGCATGAGGAACGCACGCGGTACAAGCCAATGCGCCAGATCCACCCGACCGACGTCACCTACGATGGCCCGCCGGAGCGACACCTGACATGATCCCTGTTGTAGTCAACCATCAAAGATGGGATTCCCCTCTGGTCGCGGGCAAGGGGCTTTAGCCCCTTGGACTGTCCAATGAACTGAGATGATTCTGCCAGAACGGCACTGTTCACATGCGAGGTACCAGCAATGCACGACGAAATCTTCTCCATCTTCCCCGAAATCGACGAGATCAAGAACGCTACGCTGCGCGGCAAGACCGCGGCGACCTGGTCGGCGGCGATGAAACGCGGTACCCTGACCTATGACGATCTGCGCACCATGCCCTTCACGCTTCTGGTCTCCAACGTCAATGTGACCTTTGTCGAGCATGTGCGCACGGTGTGCAAGATGTGCATCGCGTGCTGGGATGTCTTGCAGAAAGCCTACGGAGACCGCAACATGGTCGACCGCGACATTCTGATCGCGGGCGCAATGCTCGCTGATGTTGGCAAGGTGCTGGAGTTTACCAAGAAGGACGGCCAGTTTGTCAAAAGCGAGCACGGCCGGCTGCTCCGTCACCCAT
>JAGVEK010000284.1 GCA_020058315.1 Candidatus Zixiibacteriota bacterium | reverse complement strand
CCAGAGGCGGCAGCGTTCTGCTCGCGCACCGGTTAGGTCGGTCGAATCTTCCACGGTGGTGCAGAAGCAGGTCGGACAGACCATGGTGCAATTGCCGCAGGTCATGCAGCGTGTGGCCACCTCGTCCCACCGGGGGTGCCCTGGGTTGCGAACAAGGAGGTCACGGATGCCATCCAAGTTCACCTGTCGTCCCATGCGCCCGGCGGCACGGGCTATTCCTTCGACGGCGGCAATGCGCTCGCCCTCCTCGGCATCGGTAGATCCGACATCGCTCAGGATCTCTTTCCCCAGATTGGTGCCACTCTCGGCGATGAAGAAATGGCGATCCCCTTGAAGAACCTCCGTCAGCGCCAGATCGAATCCCGATTCCGCCTTCGGCCCGGTCCCCATCGATGCGCAAAAACAGGTGCCATCCGCTTCTGTGCAATTGACAGCGATGATCACAGTGCTGTCGCGACGAGCCTTGTAGGCAGGATCAACATAATCACCATTCGCCAGTATTCGATCCAGGATGAGAATTGCATGCAAATCACACGACCGCACGCCGAGGAATGCCTGCAGGAGAGGCGGATGGGGAGCCGCAGACATCTTGATCTCATTCTGCTCGCGCGTCATCTCCCAAAGGCGCAGCGCCGGAACATGCAGGTACCTTTTCCAGGAGTGGGGCCCCACCGTGACGCCGAAGAATGCGTCGTCAGAGCGAGACTTCAATCGGCAGGTCGCTTTGCCCCGTTCGCAGGCATGGCCGACCGGCAAATCACCCGGGGATGATATCACATCCAGGACAACCGCATCGTCGCGCACTGTCGGTCCGATGATTGAATAGCCTCTGCTGTGGAGGGCATCGAACAGCCTCTGCAGTTGATCGCTTTCAAAGATGATAAGGCGCTTGTCTGAGGGGTCCTTCTGCATCGGGTCAGTTACCTCCGCGTGGCCGTAAGCTTCCCACCCGGAATCTGAAGCTATTATAAGTTCCGGAGACCAGAGTGGATAGAGCGCAGAGTCAATAACTCTTGATTGCTGTCACAAACCGGCGATGCGATGCAGGACAGCGGATCACAAGCGACCGACGAGTGTGAACAGGTAGGTATCGCCAAGCTGGTGGGAATGATAGGCATAGTCCAGCCGGAGATGCCGCCATTCCACCGATGCACCGGCGGCGAGATTCTTGCCGTAGAACCCGCCCCGCATGGCCACGTACTGAAGCGGGTGAAACTCCACGCCGGAATGGTAGATTCGGCCACCAGTGTCGGAGTCGTCAAGGTCGGCGCTCAATATCAGCCGGCGGGACAAGAGTGTGACCGCGCACCCCGCCTTCACATTGGAACTGATATGATCGTATGAGCGCTCGATCGTGCCCCATCTCATCCGCGGATTGTTCAGATTCTGCACGTTGAGCCCCACGGCGACATGGTCCCAAGGAGTGAACAGAAACCCAAGATCGAACCCGAGGCCATTCGCTGACCAGCTATCGAGCTGGTGGATGAGCAGTTTGGACGACAACCCCACGGAGAAGACCCGGTGGATGCGGTATCCCATCGCGAGGACAAAGGCATTCTCAGCGTCCGTGAAGGTTCCATCCACGACCGGCCGGCCATCGGCATCCATCCGCGTCGCCCGATTGATGTCATCGACGCTGGTTCGAATCACTGCCATTCCCACGCGATATCGCTTTTCCGTGGGGAGCGTCAGGCCGGCACTCAGATCGTGAATCCCAAGACCAAACCGCTCTGTATAGGAGACAAAGAACTCCATCCCTTTGCCCTGTGCAAGGCCCGCGGGATTCCAGTAGACAGCGGTGGCATCGTCGGCGATTGCGACAAAGGAGTTTCCCATCGCGAGCGGGCGCGCCCCGACGCCAAACCGCAGGAAATTCCCGGCATTCCAAGCCCCCGATGCGGTCTGGGCCGACAACACCAGAGCGGCAAGGACGGCGATGCGCGGATGTCGAAACAAAATCACCAGAAACCCGGTCATGAGTATCCTCTACCGCAGTACAGCCATCTTCTCAAGGCGTCTGACCGAACCGCTCTCGTTCTTGGCCACCACCTCGTAAATGTACGCCCCGCTGGCGAGAACCCCGTAATTGTCTGACCAGCCATTCCATGGCAGAGCGTTGTAACCTGCTTTGCAGGCAATTTGCATCATCTTCCGCACCAGGTTGCCGCTCAGATCGTAGATCCGGATGGACACGTCGGCGTCCTGCGTCAGCTTAAATGTGAATTCGGCCGACCCGAGCGTCGGATTGGGAAAGACCACTACGTCCGTGAGCCGGAGAACTCCGCCGATTTGGAAAGCGGATTTCGCTGTCGCGATGTTGCCGACGTAATCGGCCACCGTGACGGTCATCGTCTGGCGGCCCGGGACCAATGGTGCCGACAGAGATACACTCACGGCGTAGCTCACGGTGTCAAACGCGAGCTCGGGAGATCCCGGTCCGATGACGACTGGGCCCGCGGCAGTTCCCGGTTCGATCGTCACGTCCAAAGTGGCCGCGTCGATTCCCGACCCATCGTCGAGCATCTGAAATGAGAATGATGGCGTTGAGGACATGTAGTCGCCATCAACAAAGTGATCGTTGTCCTGAGTCAGCTTGCTGATGAACGGTGTCCTTGAGTCGATGTTAAATGGCTGGGTGGCAACATGGATTGGCTCCGCGTTGCCAGCGGCATCGGTCGAGAAATACTCAATGATCGTGGCCCCCTGGGCTTTGACTCGGAACGGTCTCGTGTAGCGCGTCCATCCGCTGCGGTTGACACGGTAGGACGTTCTGCTGACTCCGGTCAGGTTGTCAGTAGCAGGCAGACTGACGAGGCCATCGGAACGGCACCAGCCGTTGCTGTCTAATACCTCGCAAGACATTGTTATGCTGGTGACCGGATGTGTGAGGTCCACAACAACAGAACCCCGGCTGCAGGATTCTGAGGACGAAACCTGATCCGTGATCACTGCCTTAAAGTAGTAACGACCGTCAGGCACACCCGTTACGTACCACT
>JAGVEK010000286.1 GCA_020058315.1 Candidatus Zixiibacteriota bacterium | reverse complement strand
TTTTGTCCGTTCCGGTCCCATCGCACTCGGTAGGTTGACTCTCCTCGGTCTTGCCTGCCGAACCACTCGACGGCGCTTCGGCGCAATCGGCGGCCGGATGGCTTTGCAGCCACCGGACCAACAAGCGCTCTGCAAGTGATGCAGAGTCGTTCGTCGTTCGAACCATGGTGAAGTCATCGAGCACATCCTCGTACCCGACCACCTCAGCATCCAACCCAAGCATATCGCGGTAGTGCGCCAGCTTGAGGTAGACAGCCGTACAAAAGCGTCCGAAGGTGTCACGATGCGCAGCCAGCGCGATGATCCGATCCCGAATCTGCGCGAACATGGCGTCCAGGTTAGCGCGGACGCCCGGCCAGCGACGCATCGCTCGTTGCTCAATGAGAGCATCCTCGACGACATTGAGCATGGCCTCGCGCCCCGGATGCTTCTCCGAAAACTCTTTCACCACTCCGAAATCCGAGAAAGCCACATGGGCCATCTCGTGGTCCAGATAGCCGACGATCATCCTTTCCAGAGGCTCGTCCAACGGTTCGGGAAGCGACGGGAGCATGATCTGCTTGCCGTCGGTCCAGGCCTCGTCGCCTTGGCAGACGACTTGAACGCCGAACTGGTCGGTCAACGTCCGAGCCAGCCGTTCGAGCTGGCTTTCAAAGGGGTTGTTTCGCATAGTCATCTCTCCTGCGATGCGCATGAAAAAGGCCACGCCGTGGCATCGCGATCACGGCAGTGGCGTGCATTTTCTTGCTTATGTTATGTTTACGCCGCCGGCTTCTGTTGCGCTATCGGGCCGAGGTGATGGTCGAAGGTCTCCTGAATGACCTTGACGTCCTCCGCCGGGACCTTGTTGAGCACGCAGACCGTGAGGGCCCGCGTGAAGTCGTTGCCGCGTTCAAGTCGAGCGCACAACGCCAGGAGGCGTCGGGTGCTCACTACGGTGGTCAGCTGTTCTTCGGCGTGTGCCTTTCGCAGATCGCCCGCGGCTTTCACAATCCGTTTGAGCAGGTCCTTGTTTAGGGATGCGTGCCGGGCGCGGAGCAGTTCGATCTCCTGCTTGGCCGGCAGGAAATCCATGTGCACGACCACGTCCCAGCGGTCCAGCCAGGAGAAGTTCAGGACGTGGGTCCCGCTGGCGTAGAGGCCCGAATCGGAGCCGAAACCTAAGGTGTTGGCCGTCGCGACCAACCGAAACGCTTCGTGCGGGGCGATGTCTTCCCCGGTGTCGGTCAGCAATAAGTGCCCGTTGGGTTCAAGCACCTGCTGCAGGATGAAGCCAACCTCGGGTTGCATGGCGTCGACTTCATCGAGCTGTAGGATGTGACCTTCCTCCAGCGCCTGGGGCAGGATGCCCTTCACGAAGACGGTCTCCTTCTTCTCGTTGACCGTCCAATGACCAACGAAATCCGCCACGCTGGTCTCGCCGTTGAGCGAGACACGCCGGACTGGTCTTTGGGTGAGGGCGCCGATTTGTCGGACGAGTGAGCTCTTGCCGGTCCCACTGGGACCGTGAATGAACACCCGTTCGTTGTGCTCGATGGCTTCGGCCACGTCCTTGCAGGGCTCCGTCCAGACAAAGGTGGAATCGGGTTTGGGAACCAACGAATGACGAACGCCGTATCGGGCCGTCATCCGGATTCCCGCAATGTCCAATTGGTAGTGAAGCACACCATCACTGCGTTGCACGTCGTGTTCTTGCATGAAAGCGTTGAACTCGGCGACGTGTAACGCTTGCTCCGGGAACTTGGCGGCGAACGCCGCGGGTTCCGTATTGTGAGCCGTCCGAAGATGGTTCACGAGCGTGAACCTCTCTTTTTGCCCGCAAAGCGGGCAGGTCAATGAATCACTCATGGGAAACTCCCTTCTGCGCTGCGCGCAAAAGAAAACCCGGCTGCTGTTGTACGAGGTCCGCGTCACGCGCGCGGAATCTGAGTCCTTGTGCCTTAGCAGACCGAGTTACACCTGGGATTTGGTTTTAATCATGCAATCGAGCCGGGAGAGGAGGGTAGGCGTGGAGTGGCGTCGGCCACGAGATCGGCGAAGGCATCATGCACCTGCTCGATATCGCGCAGGGCGCGATCCAAGCGGTGCAGGTACTCGTCGGCATCAATGTCGTCGTTTGCCTCCCGGCAAAGGAACAAAAACAACGTGTCTCCAGCGCCCTCAGCTCGAAGCGCGAAATCACCGATGGTCTCGCCCGCCATCGGAGGATCAACGGGCAAGAGATCGCTATCCGGATAGGCGCGGTATATGACTTGCGCCACATCGGTCTGCCAGTTGGGTTTTGATGCCATCACGCACCTCCTTCCTGCTCTTGGCCATCGGGAAACTGCCAGCGCCCGCAGGTGACTGCGTCATCCTGAAGGGCGTCCAGCAAGTGGACGACGCCCCACAACTCTTCTAATTGGGGCGGTTTCGGGGGTCGCCCTCTCAACCACTCGACCAGACTGAGTTTCTGGCGATGGAGCAGATCCCAGTCGACACCGTTCAAGGAATCGAACATGGTTTTCCTTTCCGCAAAAAACGCCTAGCTGCCGATCGGCGTCCGTGCTCGCGCGCGGAATCCGCGCCAATCAGCAATAAGATTCGGTTTCATTTTCTTGAGACCTGGGGCTACGCCGCGGCGGTGGGAGTTTCAGCGGCGGAAGGCTTGAGCGTCTTCTTCTTCCCGTCTTTGAGCTGGATCGTTACGGTCCCGTCCGAGGCAACCGCAACGTGCTTCCACTCTTCGAGGATGTTGCCGGCCGCTTCAAACATCAGCTGACGCAGATACTCGTCGGGCCCGACCACATCCGCCCAGAAGCGATCCAAGTCCGCCGAAAACGAAGACTCCTGCGTGTCGTAAGAATCTCCGTCCTCGTTCCAGCCGCCGAGGTGGTACCAGATTTCGGATGAGCAAAGGCGCTTCTGAGCTTCCTTCGTGACGTAGACGCTGGCATCAGCCCATTGAGGCTTGGCCTTCGGTGGCAGCACGGCCATACAGACAACTGAGCGGAACACGCGACCGTCGCTGGTGCGCGCCGTGATCGTGAGCGACTCGACGCAAACGAGGGTCCCGGACCAGAGCCAGTCCTCGTGGATGATCTTCTTCTTGATGACCTTCACGTCATCGACGGTCGGCATGTTCGCCCACGAGTAACCGTTGTAGGACGAGCGGATGTCGACCGGAACGAATGGTGTCTCGAACTTGCCGAGTGCCGCCAGGAGGTGGGCGTTTGTGGCGTCCCAGTCGTCCCACTTCTTTTGATCCGGATCAAAGCGGTAGCATTGGGCCAGCGGGAAGTCCTTGGGGGCCTCCACCTGAACGGGATCCGGCATCCCATCGCTCGTCAGAAGTCCGATCTCGTAGGTGGGCTTCGCCTCGGGCAGCGTGATGCCCAGTTCCTTAGCGCGGAGGTACTCCTTGTAGGACAAGGCATGTTCCCCCCGGCGCTCGATGAAGCGGTAGGCTTCCAGTTCGAGCGCGGCTTTCAACGTCTCAAAGGCCTCGTTCTCGACAAGGCGAGTCCGTGCCGGCAGCATCAAGCGAATACCCGTCGGCTCTCCCGTCAAATGCACGAGATACCGCAGATTGTGCTCACCCACGGGGTGGTAATCGAACGTGATCACCTGGCCGTGGAAGTTGACGAACACGTTGTTGCTATCGAACGGTGTACTACGGATCCTGTGGTGCCAGTCGCTCAGGCTATCGTAGGGACCGACCTCGATCCGACAGCCGAGCTCGGAATGGTGCGCGGCCGCGTTCGAGACAAACGGCACTTCTGGGCATAGGTTGCCATCCACCGTGACCTTGAGGCCGGTGAAGACGGCGTGGGGGCTGACCCGTTCGAGGTTCCATTCATCGTCGCGGAATTGCACGACCGTCCCATTGACAGGTTCCGAGTCTGAAACGATTTCCACCGGGGCGCCGGTCCAGCCGTCGTCTTGGATCCGGACCAGCTTGCCTAGCGAGCGGATGGCCACTTCCCGCGGTGCCAAGCAGAAAAGCCCGACGCCGGCCGGATCCTCGCTCACCTCGATGTCGTCCTCCCAGCCGGAACTGCCCAGGTCCAGGAGCTGCGAGAAATCCTCGATGCCCTTGCCGTTGTCCCGGACGCTGACAAGGCAGTCCTGGTTGGTGATGGTCACCTCGGTCGCTCCGGCCCTCCGGGCGTTCTGCAGGACCTCGATGATCCTGCCGCCCAGCGTTCCGGTGAACAGCCGGCTGGCTTTGGTCAGCAGGCGCGGGTTCACGGTTGCTTGTATGGTTTGGGTTTTCATGTTGTATTTCCTCCAGCATGGTTCCTTGGTTGGCGGCACCATGCCCATGCTTGCATGGTGTCGCCTTGGGCGCGAAACATTTCGCGCCGAAACCTTCATTTCTTCTTGACTTTGGAGACCTTGATCGTCGTCCGGCTCAGACGATTTCGAAGGGGGGAAGCTCGGGAATGTTGGGGCAGAGGTCACGAAGGGCGTGGAGGGCCATCATGTTGTGACCGGCCTCGAGAAGGGCCAGGGCTTTACGAACAGCTTCGGTCGGCACGTACGTGTCCACGCTGTTGATGTTGCTGGCGGTTCGAACCAGCGGCTTCTTCATTCCAGGACGCCAATCCGCCAATTCGGCGTCGCAGTCGAAACTGGCCTCTCCATGCCGAGAATAGCTCACTCCCAACTTGCGGCAGAAGGCTTCCAGTACTGGAAACTCACCGTAGTCGGCCTGCTCGTCGCAGAGACACAGGTGCTTGTCCCGTCGCGCCTCCATCAACTCGTTGGCGTTCTTAGGCAGAAATGGGACGTCGCCCCATTCGAGGCTGAGGGCCGCTTCGCGGAGCTCCTTCAGCAGCGGCTCGACCTTCGAGCGTTCAATTTGCCCGCCGATGCGGATCGATGCACAAAACCTTGAACTCATGGGTCTCTCCTTTGTTTGACCGCGATTTGGTTTTCATCGCGTCACACGCGGCGCGGTCCTGCCGGTGCGCGCAAGCTCGGCCTTGCACAGCCGAGCGTTCAAACTCGTCGAGAGTGGATGTTCAGAAAGTGGATAGAGAATCAGCTACTTCGATCTCGGGCTGGCCTTGAGCCAATCCCTGTTTCTCGTCGAGGATCCGATCATGATGACGCGCGGCGGTGCCGCGGTTCTGTCACGATTGAAATCCTCTGGCGAGCGCCCTGGTAGGGCTGACTCGCCGTATGCACGTTGTGTGCGTTTTGTGAGGATTGAGGAGTGGTAACGCAGTGAGGTTTATAAGTTTGACGGTCGATCGGCCGTGGCCATCTCGCCGGCGCTAGTTATCGGCAGCGACCGACGTAGCGCGGTTGCCGACCGTACCGGATTGAAGAATCTTACAGAGTGTGCTGCGCCCACGGGAGACGATCGATAAAAAATGGCAAACGCCCCTTGCAAACCCAGAAAATATCTCTTTACCCGTAGGGTCGCTTGTAAATCGAGTTTACTAGGCGTTAACTGGGCACACACGAAGTTCTTCTGACGAGCAACCACGGACTTCAAGCCGAAAGACCGACTGCCAGCCTCCTGCCATCCCATGCCGCGGCCCAGGTTCCGGCATCCCGCCATGCACGTAGTGCCCGGCGCACGATCATTCTCCGCCGATCGGCTCCATTCGATGAACTCCTTCGCCATGGCGGACATGAGCGTGTCAAGCGGTTCGTGCCCGGCGCGGATCAGAGCACGGGCCACGCACAGCGTCATCTGCGTGTCGTCGGTGAAGGTCCCGGCCGGGTGGTGGTCGGCGACAAAATCTATCACGCCATCGGGGCCGAACCGTTCGCGGATCGCATCTATGGTGTGCAGAAACTCCGCCGGCCGCCCCAAGGTGTCGCCGATTGTCAGCCCAAGAATCGTTCCTTCAAAACGGCTGCGAAGATCCATGTCGTCGACCCCAAAATGCCATTGCGGCCGCGACCCGCACTGACGTTTGGCAATCGCGATCGAAACGACCAGCCACAACAAAGTGGCCGGCAACTTGCGCCTGACCACAATAAGAATACATTCTACCGATTATCTCGTGGTTCCGTTTCAGAGCCCAAGATCAGCCAATGATTACGCTGGAACGCCGAGATGGGAGCGTGTCGGTCGTCAGGCGTCCGCGTACCAGTTGGGGTTCGCCTCCCGAGCATGTCATCCATTCCCCGTTTTGCGCCAGGCGGTTCCCGGCGTAGTTTGCTTCCGTGCTGACGGCACCAGGTTCTTTCGCAGGATGCGCCTTCGCACGGTTCCGCTGGGAACGCTCAAGTTCCTCGACTTGACTTCCGATAAAGACGTGGTATGATTTGGCTGGCATAGGAGGAAAGAAGCCATGCCTGAGGAATTGTTAATCATCCAAAGTACGGTGCAGTGTGGAGTCGGCACGGTTTGAGTGCGCGCTTAGCGGTCGCGCGTCCGTCCCGGCTCCAGTGATTCTCACCGTTTAACCTGCAACGTCGAGGTGCCCTCACGGGCACCAGAGTGCGCCTGCCATGCGCAACCGTCAGTGGTTGCGCGATGGAAAGGGTAGACAGGGAGGGTGCGCGCTGATGGGGGTGTCGCCGCGAATCGGAGTGGGCGAGCCGCGGTCCGCCGATCAATCGAGTTGGGAGCTGCGCAGCGCAGTGCAGATACGGGATACTTCTCCCTACAGTCTACCAGCCCGTGTCGCTGATTCTCGCTGCCGCAGCTTCTTCAGGCCAAGCAGACCTGGGCGAGTCGAACGCAGAGGAGAGAGGGGATGGGCCGGATCGGATTCATACGGCGCAGATTCACTGCAGCCGACAGGCTGAGAGTCTGTCCGCAAGCCAAAGTGAATTTCGCTGGGGGACTGTCGTTCGCAATCGAGGAACACTCGACCAAGTTGCTAACGCTCATCGGTTCGAGCTTCTTCGATGAACCCGCGTATTACGGCGAGGTTTCTTCGCCTGCTGGAGGTCTCGAGTTTGGACCGGAAAGACAGGCGACTTCGCTTCGGGAAGTGGCAGCGGAGCGCATCGCGCAGCTATCACCGCGTGCCCAGGGGGTCATCCAGGCGGCACTTCAGGTCGCGCGAAGCAGTCATCCTCGTGACTTGTTGGCCATCGCCCATTGGGCACGGCGTGAGCAGAATTGTCGGACTACCCCCAGTGTCCTGCTGGCAGTCGCCGCATCGCATCCCGGCACTAAGCCCTTCGTCCGTCAATACTGCCCATTGATCATCGCCCGGGCGGACGAGATTCGGCAGGTCTTTGCCGCGTACCTCCATCTGTTCGGCAGACCACTGCCCAACTGCCTTAAGCGCGGCTTGGCCGATGCCTTCCAGAAGTTCGACGAGTACGCATTGCTGCGTTACGACTCCGACGATCGCCCCACCTTCGGCGATGTTCTGCGGATGATCGACCGTGGCGAGGGCCGGGCAGTGAGCAAGGCACTACGCGAGTATTTCGTGCGGCGGCAGATCGTCGACGCGACAGCCACGCCGCATTTGGCCGCCCAGAAGGAACTGGCCAAGCAGCATGCGTTTGACAGTCCGGCCCAGGATCTCGCCCGGCGCGGAAGGGCGACCTGGGAGATCCTGCTGAGCCAATTCGGCAACCGCCGCGAAGTCTGGGAGTTCATTCTGCGCGAGAAGCTGATTGGCTATATGGCGTTGCTGCGTAATCTGCGTAACCTCGTCCGAGTCGAAGTCAGCGATGATCTCATCGAAGCGGCGGCCGTGCGGATCGAAACCGGGGCAGCTGAAAGCAAGCAGCTTCCCTTCCGTTTTGTGAGCGCCTACCGCTCGCTGGAGCACATGCGATTCGGGGAGCCCGAAGATGACGACTGGCCTGACGGGAACAGCAACGGGCGCCCGCCGGCAGAATTCTGCCCGCAAGTGCGTCGGCTGCTTGCCGCGATCGATGGCGCGATGCGGGCCGCATGCGCGGGGCTTTCATGGATTCCGGGAACGACGCTTATCGCCGCGGACAACAGCGCATCGATGAGTCAGCCGGTCAGCAAGCATAGTTGGATCAGTGCTGCGGATGCCGCCAACATCCTGTGCGCCATGGCTGCCAGAATCTGTGAACGTCCAATCGTCTGGGCGTTCGGGACGGACGTGGCCCCGGTCTCCCTTGATCGTCATGGAAGCCTGATGGCCAACGCAAACCGCGTAGCCTCGGCAAACACCCGGGGTTGTGCGACGAACGCCTTTCGAATCTTCCAGAAGCTGGCGCGCGAGCCGTTCCTGCCCGACCGGGTGATCTTGCTTTCGGACATGCAGGTTTGGAACAGCGATCCTTGGTCGCAGGACCGACAGTTGGCGCCGGAGTTTTTTCGATACCGCGCGGGCCGAAATGCCAACGTTTGGCTGCACAGCATCGACCTGGTGGGCTATGGCGACGCGGTGGTCCCTGCGGGCACGCAGCGGGTGAACCTGGTCAGCGGGTTCTCGGAGAAAATCCTGAACACCATTCTGGAGGCCGAGGGTGGGCTCGAACCGGGGCAGGCCGGAGCATTACCCTCTCTCCAGTACATCCGTGGGCGTTTTTGAGGGGCGTTATGATGGGTGAAGAAATCACGCTGGGCATGGAGGCGCTCGCCTAGACGTGTTGCCTGTAGGCTTCGTGATCGTTGCCAAAAGTAACTTCGGATATTTGATTGAGGAGGAAGTCGACATGGAGGACATGTGGCGTAGGACGCTCGAAGCGGTGCAAGTGATCGAAGCGGTTGCGGCCGCCAGCCTGCAGATCTTCGGTCTGAAAAGAAGCGAGGATGGCGGGATTCCGTACACAACACTTGACGAGGCCCTAGGAGCTGGCACGGTTGAGGTCGGTGAAGTCAGTAAGGCCGGTCGTGTTCCTCACCTTAAAGTGATCAACAAAGGCGACGCGATGCTGTTCATCATGGCCGGCGAGCAGTTGATCGGCGCCAAACAAAACCGCGTCGTCAACGCGAGTACGATGCTTGGACCGAAGGGTGAATGGACCATCGACGTAAGCTGCGTGGAGCGCGGTCGATGGGGATACGTTTCGCGGAATTTCCGCGGAGACAATAGTTCGTCACACGCCAAACTCCGTCGCATGATGCTCCGGAAGTCCTCCGCTGCGTACCGGCGCGAAGGCCGACCTGGCTCGGACCAAGGGGCTGTTTGGAGGGAGGTGGATCGCAAGCTGATGATGATGGGCTCGCGGTCGCCCAGTGCTGCCCTCCATCAAGCCTTTGCAGACCATCGCAGCAAACTCGACGGGGCTCTTCGGGAACTGGCCGCACCTGCTGGCTGCTGCGGCGCGGTCTTTGCGATCGGCGGGAGAATCGCCGGCGTTGAGTTTTTCGATAAGCCTTCCACACTTTCCAAACTTTGGCCCAAGCTGGTTAACGCCTACGCCATCGACGCGTTGGAGGAAGGCGAAGAAGCGGCGATCAACCGCGACGACGTTGTTCGTTGGCTGGAATCATCCTGCGAGGGTCACCTGGAACGGTTCAAGTCGCCTGGCTTGGGTGAGGACTTCCGTTTCGAATCGGACGAGGCCGTCGGCGCGTGCCTCGTGGTAGAAGACTGCCCGGTACATTTGGAGTTGTTCCCGAAACTGAAGGATGAGGCGTAGCCGCGGACAGGGCAGAGTTAGGTATCGCCAAGGCCTTCTCGTATCTGGGAATCGTGGATGTCCGGCAGAGGATCGAGTGATTGGGGAGCGGCTTGGTTGGTATGGAGCCAAATGAGCCAAGTGGCAACGGGGGGACTCGGGCGGCCGACCGACAAGCGGTAGTAAGGCTCGAAAGCTGTTTCGCCTTGCGACTCGATCTTGTTACAATGGGGGCGCCATGTTGCGAGGAGAGGCGAGGTGCGCGGCGGTTTACGACCGATCGCGAATACGGCTCGCTCACGGGTGCGAAGCGAAGCCGATCGCGTCGTACGTCCACCGCACCCCGAGTCCGAACACGCCGAACCAATCCCAACGACTTCTTCTCGCACCAGTTGAACCGCTCAGACGAAGTGCCGCGAGCAGACTCGATCGTCGGAGTTGCTCCGACGGTTTACGGTGCGCCCCGTTTCATTGCAACGCAACCGGCCGATTCGGCAGAAGCGTGAGCGTGTTCCGTAGTACCACCCGGAGCCAAGAAGCGACTCGGGAAGTTGGGAATCGGTTCCGGCCGCTCGGGACCGGTTGGCGTCGAGCGTCCGGGTTGCGGCGGGCGTGGCACAGCACATCGCGTGGAACCCATACACAATGTTCAAGGACGCTGATTGTTATCCCTCAAGAAGGTGTCTGGTCGAGTCGGTTCGTTGTGCGTACGAACCGAACCTCGCAGAAGCCACTCTGGCCTGAGATTGACAGCGGGAGGTCAAGATGACAATTTCTCGTGTTCCGGCTCCGGCATGGCGAGAAAGCGGCATCGCCCGGCCCTTTGTCTTGGGATCGTGTGCAGCGATCGTCCTGCTCTTTGGCGTCGGACGCGCCAACGCAACGACCAATGTCTCCGGGAACCAAGGCGGAGTATGGACCACGGCCGGAAGTCCGTACGTTTTGGTGGGGAACGTGACGGTCCCCAAGAGCGAGCCGCTAACCGTCGACTACGACCACGACGGAGTCTACGACGCATCCACGCCTATCAACGACTGGGGGGCGGATTGTCTTCCTTCTACCGGTGATGTGGGCGAGGGTGATGGAATCTGCAACTACTGCGAACTTTGCTACCCTCCCGATCAGTACACCGATCTCGACGGCAATCATAGCTGGACGGCAATGTTGGTGCTCGAGGTCGAGTCCGGCGTGGAGGTGGTCACGCCTTCGCCGGGTTATCTGATCTACGTTAACGGTTCGTTGGTTGCGGACGGGGCGTCGTTCACGGGTGGGAGCA
>JAGVEK010000133.1 GCA_020058315.1 Candidatus Zixiibacteriota bacterium | reverse complement strand
TTTGTTTGGTCAGTTGGTCTCGGACTCTGCCGGAAAGCTGGCAGCGCAAGGGCAGTTCCAGATCGCCCAGATCAAAGCCACACAGGCGGTTCCAGTTGAAGCCGTCGAAGAATACCGTTCGCTCATCAGTCGTTTTCCGCAGAGTTCTCTCGTCCCACGTGCTTGGGCAGCCATCGGGGCTCTCTACGAAGGCCCACTCGCGGACCGTCGCCAGGCCCGTGATGCCTATCAGACGATCGTGACTGAGTTCAAGGATTCGCCTTTGGTTGAAGAAGCCCGTCTTCACTTGCAGCGCATGGATATTCCATGAGGGTTGGACCCTGCTGGCCATGACATCTGGGAAACTGCAAGCCGGTCCTTTTGAGGATCGCGCCCGGAATGCTCCTTAAGCCGGTACGGACATGCGACGGTTAGGTTCGCGGCCCTTCTCGTTAGTCTGTTGCAGGGCAAAGACTTGCTCTTCGAGCGTGTTGATCCGCTCGAGGTACTTCTCCATGGAGCGAGTCCGGATCTTGGTCGTCGTGCGAATGAGCAGACCTAATGAAACCAGCATGAACAGAACAGAGTTCACCTGGCGGAAAATGTCGCCATAGTTGAACAGGCTGTCCATGAACGCCAGAATTCCAAGCGTAAAAAGGATTCCGCACCAAATCAGCATGAGCTCTCTCCCTGTGAGTGTGTGTCTTTTGTCGTCCGCGGCTTCCAGGAAAGCGACTTCCCGGGCGGTTCTTCCTCAAGCCACCCGATTTCGGTTGGCCCGCCTCCCCAGAAAACTTAACTTACCATCTCTTTGATCATCGGCCGGAATCCCGATGGTCTGAAGGGACTAATCGGACTATGGAAGACCGCAAATTCACACAACTGCAGTACTGGGGAGCAGGCTTTGTCGCGCTGTTCACGCTGATTGTCTATGCGATAACAGCCGCTCCGACCTTCTCCTACTGGGATTGCGGGGAGTTCGTTGCATCCTCATACATCCTTGGCATTCCTCACCCACCAGGAACGCCTCTCTTTGTGCTGATTGGGCGGATCTTCTCGGTTCTTCCACTCTCCAGCGACATCGGCACGAGGATCAACTACATCTCAGTATTTTCGAGCGCGCTTGCGGCCGGCATTGCCTTTCTCCTGCTGGCGCGCCTCATCCGAGGGGCTCTCAGTCCCGGCGATCAGCCGCTTCTCAGGTGGCAGCAGATCCTGACGATTTGCGGCAGCGTGTCCGGTTCACTCTTCATGGCGTTCTCATCGACTCATTGGAACAACGCGGTCGAGGCGGAAGTCTACGGCGCTTCGATGTTCCTGATTATCCTGCTGGCCTGGCTGGTGTTGCGATGGATCGACAAGCGGGGCAAGCCTCGGGCCAATCGGTATCTCCTGGCCATTGCCTATCTGGGGATGCTGTCTGTGGGCATCCATATGACGGTCTTTCTGGTGATGCCGGTCGTCTTCCTGCTAATCCTCACGGTCGATCCGAGTCTGCGGCGGGACTGGAGGTTTTGGGTCACCGGTCTAACTCTATTCCTCGTCACGGCGGATGTGCTGTGGTTTCTCGTCTGTGCCGGCGGCTGGTTGCTGATCACTTTGGCAATGATGCTGTCGCGGCAGGCCAGGGTATCCTGGGGTCTGTTTGCAGCGATGATGCTGTCAGCCTGGCTCGGGTACAGTTCACAGCTCTACCTGCCAATCCGATCTCATCTGAATCCCAATATCGACGAAAGCAACCCGGAGACTTTCGAGGGTTTCCGCAGTTTCATTGAGCGCAAGCAGTACGGGCAGACGGGGATGTTTGAGCGGATGTTCACGCGCCGTGGGACATGGGCCAACCAGTTGGGCGATCATGCCCACATGGGGTTCTACCGCTACTTTCGTGCGCAATACGGGTTCGATGGCTGGGCGATGCTGCCGGTCCTGGCGCTGGGCTTTTTGGGTGTCTGGTGGATGACTCGCCGCCGTCCGCCATGGGGTCTGTTTGTCCTGATGCTCTTTCTGGTGGGGTCGGTGGGGCTCGTCTTGTATATGAACTTCGCCGACGGTACGCAGTACTACCGTCTGGCGCCGGATGCCTACATGGAGGTGCGCAACCGGGATTACTTCTTCACCCCCGGCTTCATTGTCTTCGGGCTAATGATGGGTCTTGGGATGATTGCCTTGGCGGACCTTGTCATGCGCCGCTCGCGGCGTGAGTCATTGACTGTGGCCGTCGGGATTGTCGGGGCGCTTTTGCCGCTGCACACACTGCAGGCGAACTGGCGCAGTGCTGATCGCTCGGCGAACTACACGCCGTACGACTATGCTTACAACCTCCTGCAATCGTGCGGACCCCGAGCCATCCTGTTCACCGGCGGTGACAATGACACATTCCCTCTCTGGTGCATTCAGGAGGTCTATGGTGTGCGGCGGGATATCTCGATCGTCAACCTATCGCTGGCGCAGACTGACTGGTACGTCTATCAAATGAAGCACTCGTGGGGACTGCCCGTCACCTGGACCGACGATCAAATCCTCTGGACAGTCGATGACCGCTCCCTCGGAGAAGGGATCCAGCGTCCGAAGGAGCCCTATCTGGATCCGATCAGCAAGTCACGTCACTACCTGTTCCCTACGCGTGATGGCGAGGAGGTCATCGGCCCCGCCGACATGGTTGTGGAGCACATTATCATGAACAACCAGTGGCAGCGCCCGGTCTACTTCTCCGGCTCCCCTGCCGGTAAATCCCGCCTCCAACTGGAAAAACACACCCGCATGGTTGGCGGCGCGTTTCAGATCGTGCGCGAAGACGCCAATTACGAATTTGATTACGAGGGAACGGCGGCTCTCCTGGACACGGTGTTCAAGTTCCGTGGTTACGATTCTCCAAGGAATGGAATCGACGACAATGCGGTCGGCCTGGCGATGTCTTTCCCCGAGAAAATGCTCACTGTCGCCGAGTACTACCATCGGCGCAACGATACAACCAAATGGGATTACTGGAACCGCAAGACGGCAGTCACCTTCCCATTCTACTGGCGCGGCCATGTTCAACTCGCGGATCAGTTGAAAGCACGGGGAGACACGACCGGGGCACAGGAAGTCCTGCGAAAGGGCGTCGACGCCATCAGCGCCTTTGCGAACGAGATGCCCGACAACCGGATGTACTGGCTGTTTTTGGGGAAGATCTGCGAGTCGGCGGGACGGTATGATGAGGCGGAGAAGCACCTCGCACGTGCGTTCTATATGAATCCCTACGATCAAATGACTTACCAGTCGTACGTGTCGCACTGCGTGAGTCACAGCAAGACCCGGCAGGCGGCGGACGCAGCAAGGAAGTGGCTGGAATACTACCCCGATGACAGCCAGGCGCGCTCTATGACCAGCATACCACTCCCAAAGAGTGGCACGTAAAGGCCAAATTAGAAGCAGTTTTCGCGTCACCCGTGCCGCGCAATCCTGCTTCAGGAACATATATTAGCCCGCGCCGCTCGCGGCACGATCTGCTGGTAAGATTGACAACCAGACATGGCGCTGGGTGCCGATCCGCGCGCCTGCCTCAGCGGCTTCTGAAGCTGACCCCAATGCCTACCGGTGCACCTAACTTGGCACCGAGAGTGCCGCCGCCAACTTTGATGTCTCCGGGGTCGG
>JAGVEK010000260.1 GCA_020058315.1 Candidatus Zixiibacteriota bacterium | reverse complement strand
TGACGGCGTACCTGGCGATCCTGGTCTTAGTTACGTTCATGACTTGGCAGATCGCGACGCAGGCCCGCGACCAACGCATGAAGGTCGTCAGCCTTGGTCTTTGGAGCAGCCTTGTGGCGATTCATGTGTTTGGGCTTACGGATGCTATCGCCCTGGGCTCCAAAGTCGGTCTGTACTACTGGTGGAACTTAGGGTTGATAGCCGCGACCTATCGGTTGACCGTATCCCATTAACCAATGGCCACCTGGTGGAAAGTCACTGCGAAGAGCCGAGCGGTCCTAATCGTAAGCGCTCTATTCCTGGTGGGTATCAGGTTAGCAGACAGGCGAGTCGAGTCGGATGCACTAGATCCGTCGGTGTCGCGAATCGGCAGCGAAATGTCAGGATACTGGTACGTTCCTCAACCAACCTTCGGCGGACTATTCGCGTCAAGAGACCCTTGCACGACCAGTGCGGGTGCTCTTCCAGCCAGCCGGGCGGCAGCCTCCGTGCTTCATCTACGCATCGTGAACCGGTGTGTTCCATCCGACCCGACGAGAAACCCGTACTTGAACATCGCAGGGAACAGACAGGTGCCGATGGAGCTTCCGGGGCGGTTCACGATAGAAGTCCTGCTAAAACCATTTCGTAGCCAGGGCGGCTATGCTGCAATTGTCGGAAATCACCACGATCTCCACGGGACGCGGGGGTTTGTAATCCAGCAGGCTGGGAATGAAGGAAACATGTACAGCTTTGGCTATGGAACCGGCGCATCATGGGTGTCGAGCGAGAAGTTCGTCTTGGTGCCCGACCGCTGGCACTACCTGGTCGGGACAGTCGACGACCGCACCCTGACGGTTTTCGTCGATGGGCTGGATGTAGCGTCGCGCGGCGTGTCAGAACCGATACGCAATAGCGACCTGTCCGTTTCCTTGGGTAACTGGTGGGCAGGAGACAGACGGTTCAATGGGATCATTTCGGAGGCTCGAATCCTCAACAACACCATTGATCAGAATGAGGTGCAGCGGACGGTGAGCGCAATCCGGGTGACCCTCAGATAGGAAGTTCCTGCTTTGAGCGCAGTCCTGAGAAGCGGAAGCCGCAGTGATAGACAAGCTGCTTGTCGTTGACGTTGCTGCGGAGGTGTTTCGAAACAACCAGGTCTTCGTCCGCGAAAAGATGACGTCCTACCCAGGAGCTACTGCGTTTGCGTGCCTTATGGAAAAGGCAAGAGCAGCCGGATGGCATGGAGTGACTGGTGACGTGTTCCTCCGCGACTCACCGTCAGCACGAACGGTCGTGTGCTGGTCGACTGATGCGACGCGTGACTTGAAACGGATTGTTAAGCGGGGGGCCGTGCTGGGGGTGCTGAGTTCGGGTGAGTCGCCGAATGTCGCATGGCGGTTCTACGCTGACCTTGAGCGCACGAGTTCGCGGTTCGCGCATACGTGCTTGTTTGCGGGAGCCGCAGCGAAGGTGAGCGAGCGGACCATGTTCCATCCACTACGATGGGCAAATGCCACGGTTGAGCCGCTACAAGGGGTCCCTTGGCCATCCAGGAAACTGCTGGGACTGGTGGCGTCTGGAAAGCTGCGTACGCATCGAGCCGGTCGCAACGCGCGCGAGACGGCGAAGCTGCTCCGTCGTCATTTGTGGTTCAAGTATCTGCACATGACGAACTCGTTCTTTCGCTTCCCTGACCTGTATTCGATTAGGCTGGAGTACATACGACGTTTTGCGGCACGCTCGGAGTTTGTGTTGTTCGGGCGAGGCTGGGATCGGAACGATTGGATCCGTCGCGAATTGGGCGACGTGGCTTTCGCCGTTGAACCTGTGCCCTGTCAGAACAAGATGGAGGCGCTGAGCCGTTTCAGGTTTTCTCTTTGCATCGAAAACTGCGTGTTTCCTGGATACGTCACCGAGAAACTTTTTGACGGGATCTTTGCCGGGACTGTTCCGGTGTATCTGGGTGCTCCCGACATCGAGACGCTCATCGCGAAGGACGTCTACGTCGACGCTCGAGAATTCGCGACCCCAGACGACCTTTGGCGGCGCCTCGCGGCCATGCCGCGTGAAGAGTGGGAACGGCGCAGGGAAGCGGCGCAGGACTTTCTCGCATCGGAAGCGTACGGTCCCTTCCGGGAGGAAACCATGGCCACCCAGATTCTGGCCTGGATCGAGAGCTGTACTTGAGCGTCAGCGCGTGATCTTGAAAAGATCTAGATCTTGCGAATCGTAGCGGAACACCGGAATCGTGCGCGAGCGCTGAGGCTGGACATCGACGACGTGGGCGGAATGCACGGGGCGACGGTATTTCGAGTTGTGGGGCGATCTGCATCTGGGGCGACCCATGATAGGCGTCGCCATGTACTGCTCCTCCAGCAACCGCATCTGCGTCGGCTGTTCGTCGCTGATAGGAACGATAGCGTGGCAGAACGACGGCCGCGCCAGATCCAACAAGGCCCAGTGCCGCGCGACGCACAACACCGAATGGCTCGAATCGATGGTGCTCACTCACATCTACCGGGAATTCTGTTTCGTGCTTTTGGTTCGTCAGACAACGCGCTTGTTCTGGGACTACGAAGTGTTTCATGCGGCCGTGCGGGCAGCAGGGAGAAGAAGGCAAGAAACGCCAACCCGTGCAGCGGCAGAATGACGCGCACCATTTCTGTCCCGTTATGTGAAACAAGGATGAAGAACATCATGCCGGCCAGCATGGAGGCATGGGCCAGCGCGAGCGCGGGGTCGCGGCGGCGGGAGCGGATCAAGAGGGCAAGGAAAACCAGCCAAAACACATACATTCCCACCGAGTATAGGGGGCCGAAGGTGCTCTGGAACCAGCGGTCTTCGGCCCATGCGTGCCAGTAGAGACTGGGCGCCAGCACGTGCGCTACACGGTCGAGGTCAACCACTCGACGCAGCAGCATCGGGTTTTCCCTGATACCCTGAAGGACAAAGTTCGCATTTTCACGGCAGCAGCGATAGCCTTCGGGACTGTCCAGCGCGAGACGACCAAGCTCGGCCACGCAATCGCGCTTCTGCGGAAACACCTCGGCGAGATTGCAGCCAGAATAGCAGCTTAACCCGATGCTTCCCGTATGGCTGTATTGCGCCAGATGGAACGGCGCGACGAGAACGACAAAAATGAGAACCGAACGGAACACCCGCCAGTGCCTGAGCCAC
>JAGVEK010000567.1 GCA_020058315.1 Candidatus Zixiibacteriota bacterium | reverse complement strand
CGCACTGGAGATCGCGGCAGATCTCGGTGACCAGGTCGATGTCGAAACCGGTCACCTTGCCAGTCTCTATGTCAATCGACTCGAAAGGAGGGTACGTGGCATCAGTCCCCACCCGGAGGAGGCCCGTGCTCTCCAGCCGCTTCATGCCGGATTCAACTCTGTTCCCGCATCCAATCACCCAGATCAGGGCCACCAAAGACAGGGTCAGCACGATCTGCTGCCGGGCACAGATAAGGATCCGCTTCTTTGGCCAACTTCTCATCGGACAAAGATGAAGCGCGACCATGGGATCATTCAAGCAAAAACGCCCCGTTTGCTGGCGGGCGCTCACTCTTTGCCGAAAGCCGGTCCACGTTGGAAGAGGTCTCATGCCTGCCTGGTCCCCAGGGATTCGGTGCCACGGGGTCTTCAGACCCGTGCCTCTCGCCGGGGGAACTCGCGACGTACGGCTCTAAAGCCACGGCATCGACGACTCGCACTGTGATAAAATCGATTCTAAATCGAGCCCGGCGTTTCGGTTCCATTGGACTGATGGATACGAAGAGAAGAGACACCAGCCTCAAGGCTCATTGTGATTTGAACGGGTTTCGAGTCGAAATCGGGTGTTTCCCGGTAGTCCCCCTGCTCGATCAGCTCGATACCGCCGGTCGAAAGCGAAGACATCGCAATCGAGCGTGTCAGACGCAGCCCGGCGCCGGCCGGAATGGTCACGTCGATCGACGCGGCCCCGCAGTCAACGTTGCATTCGACCTTGGGCGATCTGGCGCCAATGACCAAGTCTACATCGGCGGCCCCCGAGGAAAGAGTGAACTTCTCCACAGTCACATCCGTCAAATCCATCCTGACCATCGCCCCCCCCGCCTCGATCGAAAGATCCACGGGGACGGAGTCGCACAGCCGGAGATTCCAGCGCTCGCGGTCACGACCGCCGATAGAAATGTGCCCCCCGTGCCGGTTCGGCTGATTGAACTTTACACGTAACGTATTACCCTCTTGCTCGGACTTGATGACAGGTTTGTACCCGCGATGCAAAAACCGGCCCTCAACCAGGTTCCCCTTGGTTGTTCCCCCGCCGATCACGAGACGCCCGCCGCCAAAGTCGACATTCACCGCCAGGTGCTGCACGGACGGGTCGCCGGAAGTCTGCCAGTCCATTGTATCCGACTGCGTGCCTCTGTCACCCCACGATGACTCGCCTGTGGGGCCGGCCACCACCGCGTACGCGAATGTGGCCACAATCAGAACCGGGGAGATGTAGGCAAGAGGCTTCAAATTCTCGGAAGATGAGAAAATCTTCTCAATCCCGATCGCGATCAGGAACACCGGCCAGAATACCAGCAGGTTCTCCCACAGACTGACATCAACCACGTCGAGGGTGTTCAGTAGCAGAAATGTGCCGACCAGGATCAGCAGGATTCCAGTGCGCACTTTACCGACGCTCATTCTCGGCCTCCGTTGTGTCACTGATGATGTGGACCGAATGGGATGTCTCCCGACGCGGCTTCACCGAGTGGAAAATCAACACGACACCGATCCCAACCAGCACCAGCGGCCAGACGTACCTGAAGTCAAACCAGAAGAACAGGCGGTTGAACAGGAAGATCAACCCGAGCGCGATCAGGATCACGCCGGGGAGAAAACTGGGGCCACGCAACTGAGACGCATCTGTCGGTGGAGACACAATCCCCGGAGACTGACCCGCCTCTGTGGCCGGGCTTGGGGCAGGGCGTGATGGCTCAGGGATCCTCGGGATCACAATCCAGGCGACCAGGTAGGTCAGCAGCCCAACACCTTGCGCAAAAATCGTCAGGACAAACAGAATCCGGATCCAGGTGGGATCGATATCAAAGTACTCACCGAGCCCGGCGCAGACCCCGCCGATGACTTTCCCCTCGACCGGGCGATAAATCCGTTTTTTCATCATTTGCCTCCGTGATCAGTCATCGGAATGCCTTAGAAACATGATCTCCCATCCTGACAGTCAGGTACGGAAAACTTCGGCCAATGTTTCACACCACCGGAGGTGCCTTGGAATGGCCGTCAGTGGGGAGAATCCGAGAGGAACAGGAGAAGATGTGACGTGATCCCGCCCTCAGTCCTTCTTTTCTGCTTCACCGGTCATCGGGACGAAGCGGACGCCGTAACGATCCTCGCGGATGATCCCCTGCGGAGTCTTGCGGAGTATGACCATCGTCTGCTCCCGATCCCCCAGGGGCAGAACCATGCGCCCGCCCATTGCCAGTTGTTCAATCAACGGCTGCGGGATGTGGTCGGGGGCGGCGGTTACGATGATGGCATCGAAAGGACTGCGCTCGGGCCAGCCGCGGTAACCGTCGCCGATTTTCACTTCGATGTTTTTGTATCCCAACGCGACCAATGTCGTCTCCGCGTGACGGCCGAGAGGTTCGAGAATCTCGATCGTGAAAACTTCTCTGGCGATTTCCGCCAGCACGGCCGCCTGATAGCCTGAGCCCGTGCCGATCTCCAGAACACGATCCTTGGGAGACAGTGCCAGGGCTTCGGTCATGGCCGCAACGATGAACGGTTGCGAAATCGTCTGTCCTTGGCCAATCGGCAGAGGATAATCCTCGTACGCTTCCGGGCGGTGGTTTTCAGGCACGAACAAATGCCGGGGTACCGAACGCATGGCGTCGAGAACGGCTGAATCACTGATCCCCCGGGCGGCAATTTGCCGTTGCACCATCAGGCCACGGGCATGGGCGAACCGTTCCTCCTGGGTGCGAGTGGCTCCCTTTGGCGGGGGTGGCGGGGTCTCGAATAGGCCGGCACTCAACACGATCATCCCTATCATGGCTATGCTACTGACCATGATCAGTTCTCCGGGAAGCTACGAGGCGTTGCACAAGGCGGCAATCGATTTCGCATAATGCCCTAAACGTGTGAAGCCGGCTTCCCTTGTCCGGATGCCGGCTTCCAATCGAGGACGAACCTTGCCCCCTGCCTGGGTCTAATTGGGCAGCCTGGACAGTTTTTCAGTCAACTGTTCGGTCTTGGTCTTCCATTCCGCCGAGTCTGATTGATCGGCGGTCCTGAGGCAGGCACCCAACTGCTGAAGGGCGGAATCCACCAACGGCCGTTCAACTGCCAGCGTGCCGATGCGGTACCAGAGCGCGCACAATTCACGATTCTGCGCCGAAGTCCGCGCGGACGGATCGACAGCCTGCAGGATGGCGATCTGGTTGCGCAATTCGGCCAGTTGATCGAGCCTCCTCATCGCTTCAGCCGGTGACTGGCTGTCGGGGAACCCGGGCGCCGCACGCCATTGCGGCGCTTCCAGACGTTCCGGCGCATGAAACGCGCGGGATGTCTCTGCGCCTGGGGCACCATCGACATAGCCGCGCTCCGACAAGCTGTGCGGTCCCTGTCCCGGCAGGCCTCGTTCGTCCTCACGAGCATTCCTCTCGGTGTCGGCCGCAATCTCTCCCATGATTGTGACCCGCCGATCGGGCCACACTTTGCTGTCTGCAGTAGAGCCTGAGAGATTCTCCCCCGTTCCCGACTGAGCGACAACGACGGGCGTACTTTGTTCCATCTCAGGTACCGTGGGGCGGTTGTCCAATGATCCGCCGGGAGAGGGTCGTGAGGCTGCTGAACTGGACGGCGCGGATACGTCGCGCAACGACGCCGCAGGCTCCGTGTTGTCGTGAGGCGCCAATGTTCCTGACGGAGCGGGCTTGACAGCGGGGGTGGGTGGTTTCTGGTGGTCGGCCTTGCCCTCTGCTGTGGTCGTGACAGCCTTTGATGCGGGTTCTGATGCTTTATCCCCAGCTATCGTGACGACCGGAATGTCCCTTTCGGTCAACGCAGGCGCCTGACGGTCGAGATACACCTCACGCCCGATGAAGAATGCCAGCGCCGCTGCTGCGAAAGCCGGAGCCCACAACCACGCCCATGGCCGCCGGATCTCACTGGCACTCCTGCTGCTCGCAGGGGCAGCTTCAAGACGGCGTGCGAGTCGTGGTGCGAACCCGGACCAATATGCCTCACCTGGGTCGGGGATGGCTGTCTCGCCGAGCGCGG
>JAGVEK010000268.1 GCA_020058315.1 Candidatus Zixiibacteriota bacterium | reverse complement strand
GGTCAGATACAGCTTGGGGCGCATCTGCGAAAAGGGGCGCTGGCCGAGAACTTCACCAGTGATCACGGCATCGGCACCGACCATGTCCATGTAGTCTTTCGCCTCGCGCAGCATCAAAATGCGGCAATCGACGCAGGGGTTCATGTTCTTGCCGTAGCCGTACGTGGGGTTTTGCACGATTTTGACGAACTTGTCGGCCAGATGGACCAGCTTCACATCAAACCCGAATTGTTTGGCCGCCGGGTACGGATTCGAGGAACAGGACGAGCGATCCGAGAGATCACAGCCGAAGTGAGTCATGAAAGTCAACGCGGTGACCTGCACATTTTGCCGGAGCATCAGTAAGACAGACAACGATGAGTCGAGGCCGCCAGAGAACAGCGAGATGACGTGGGCCTTGGGTTTAACGGTGGGTGCGTCGTTGGTGATCGAATTCATCGGAACCCTTCCGGCCAGTGGTACGCCCGCGGATGGGGAGCGTTTGCAGCGGTTGGCGACGGGGGGGCGATGGGATGTACGGTGAGTTGCCGCACCGGACCGCGACCCCACCATCCGCGTCGTCCGCCTTCGGCGGACTCGCTTCTGGTGGGCCACCGAGTGGGTCGAAGGTGAGCTTCAGGAAGGGTTGTAGATAAATCCCCGTCGGATTTCAAAGCAGCCAGAAGAGAGACTCGGCAGCGATTTTCAGGAATGGTTGCGGATAGACGCCCAAGATGAGTGTTATCGCCGAGGCCAGAATCAGGACGAGCGCATATCCGCGGATGCCACGCTTCCCGGCCGGGATGGAGATGCTGTCATCGGCGGGCCACATCCACATGGCAACGACGACCCGCAGATAATAGTAAACCGACACGGCGGAGAACATCACTGCCCAGATGACCAGACCGAGATGGCCGGATTTGAGGGCTTCGGAGAATACCACGAATTTACCGGCGAATCCGACGGTCGGCGGGATTCCGGTCAGCGCGAACATAAATAGAGTCAGCGCGGCGGCGATGGCAGGACGGCGGCGTCCCAGACCGGCGACCGTGTCAAGCGTGGTGGACCGGTCCTTTGATTCGATGGCGCAGACGACGGCGAAGGCCCCGACTGTCATGGCTGCATATCCCATCAGATAAAACCCGACCGCACCGGCGGCCGCGGAACCTTTGGCGCAGACACCCACGAGAATGTAACCGATATGGGCAATGCCGGAATACGCCAGGAGCCGCTTCAGATCACGCTGACGCAGCGCCCAGAGATTCCCGACGAGCATCGAAAGCCAGGCGACAGCCCAGAAGACAGTCTCCATCGGCAGATCGACCAGCGCGGTGAGACTCAGGCGCAACAGCAAACCGACGGCGGCGGCCTTGGGGGCAGCGGCAAAGAAGGCGACGGTCGGTGTCGGGGCACCAGTGTAGACATCGGGTGCCCAGGCGTGGAACGGAACGGCGGCGATTTTGAAGAGGAAGCCAATCAGCAGGAGGACGCCGCCAACCCACATGAGCGGATCCAATTGCGCTCCCTGCGAGACCGCGTTGCCGATGCCCTCGAAAGTGAACGAACCGGTGGCGCCATAGACCAGCGCAATTCCGAAAAGCAAGAAACCGGATGCAAAGGCTCCGGTGAGGAAATACTTCGCCCCAGCTTCAACCGCTTCGTCGGACTGGGTTCGGCCCGCGGCCATAGCATAGAGGGGCAGCGATAAGATCTCCAGGCCGAGGAAGACAACGATCAGGTTGGCACCGATCACGAGCAAATCCATCCCGATGATTGAAACCAGAAGCAGGCTGAAGAACTCGGCACCGAAAACACCCCGAGCCTCGCCGTGCCAGGCGCTGGCGGCCGTCAGCGTAGCGAGAAGACCCGCCAGGTAGATAATCAGGCGGAAGAAATGACCGAAACGATCGGCGAGAACCATTCCGGAGAAGCCGACCTCGACACGGTCATACTGAGTGATGACCATGACGCCGGCAGCTACGATTACGAGTGCGGCCAGGTAACCCAGGTTTTTCCTGCCACCGGTTGCGATCTCCCATGCCATCAGGAACAAGACACCGGCGGTGAGAATGATCTCGGGGGCGATGGAGAAGAGGTTCATCCCACTCCTCCTGCCGTGGCGACGTCGTCATGATCCGGGACTGCATCGCGGCGCGGAACGAGTGTTGTATCCGGGCTATGCTGGGGGATCTTGCGCACGGCAGCCGGTGCGGGCTCTTCCTTGGGGGCGACCTGGATCATCTCCTGGGGCCTTGCGCGTGACAGCCACAGTTGAAGATCTGGCCCGATCCGATCGAGGAATGGTTTTGGATAGATGCCTATCCAGAAAATGAGAATCACGAGCGGCAGCAGGGTCACCAGCTCACGCCGCGACAGATCGCGAATTGTCTCATTGACGGTGTGGACGATGGGACCGAAGAAAACACGGCGCACCAGCCAGAGCATGTAGCCGGCCGCGAGAATGATCGCCAGCGCGCTGATGGTTGCCGGGATCGGCCGGGTGCGGAAGGCACCAAGGAGGATCAGGAACTCGCCGACGAAACCATTGGTGCCGGGCAGGCCAATCGATGAAAGCGCGACAATCAGGAAGGCGATTGAGAAGACCGGCATGACCGCGAAGATACCGCCATAGTCGGCAATCTTGCGCGTGTGACGACGCTCGTAAATCATGCCGACCAGGAGGAAGAGCGCGCCGGTCGAGATACCATGGTTGACCTGTTGCAGCAGCGACCCAGAGGCGCCGACCAGATTGAGCGCCATCATCCCAAGGATGACAAAGCCCAGGTGCGACACCGACGAATAGGCAACCAGACTCTTGATGTCGTCTTGGATCAGCGTCATGACTGCACCATAGACAATACCGACGACAGCCAGCACCCAAAGTGTGTCCGCAAAATACTCGAATCCGAGAGGGAACAAGGGCACGGCGAAGCGTAGGAAACCGTAGGTTCCCAGCTTCAACAGCACACCCGCCAGCATCACCGAACCAGCGGCGGGCGCCTCGACATGCGCATCGGGGAGCCAAGTGTGGAATGGGAACATCGGCACTTTGATGGCGAATGCCAGCGCGAATGCGGCGAACAGCCACGGCTGGGCGGTTGCCGGAATACTGAGTCCATACCAGTCAAACAGATTGAAGGTGCCACCGGAAGTACCGCCGCTGTACTGGTAGGTCCAGAGGATCGCCACCAACATCAGAAGCGAGCCGAACATAGTGTAGAGCACGAACTTGACGGTGGCATAGATGCGCCGGTCACCGCCCCAGATGCCGATGAGGAAGTACATTGGAATCAGCATCGCTTCCCAGAAAACATAGAAGAGAAACACATCGGTGGCCACAAATGCACCGATGACCCCTGTTTCCAGGAACAGGAGTGATGCGTAGTATCCTTTGCGGCCGGTCTGGATCGCGGAGAACGATGAGACCACCGCAATGATGGTCAGCAGGGTTGTAAGCAGGACGAGCAGTAGCGAGATGCCATCGACGCCGACACGATATCCGATGCCGTAACGAGTGATCCAGTCGATGCTTTCGGTGAATTGGAACCCGCTGCCGGGAATGAAGCCGAACCACAGCCAGAGCGAGGCGATGAATTGAACGGCGGAGGCTGCTGTTGCGATGGTACGCACCTGATGCTGACGTTCATTCGGCCAGACGAGAAGCAGAACGCCGATGAGCGCAGGGAAGAATATGAGGAAGCTCAGCAATCCCATCGGCTCAGCCTGACACTCTCAAAAAAGTGTATACCACCCAGCCCAAGGCGACCACGCATCCGAACGCAAATGTCACAGCGCCGAGACGGAAACGTCCGGTGGACGTTCGAACGCCAGTGGCGGCCAGCGTTTGCGCGAGCTTGGCGATGCCATTGGCGGTGCCATCGACGACCGCGAGGTCAAAGCGCCGATAAAGGAAGCGCGCACTGCCGACCAACGGGCGGACGATGATGGCGTCGTAGATCTCGTCAACCCAGTATTTGTTCAAAAGCAAATTGTAGAGACCGGCAAAGCGAGTTCGGAGATGTTCGGGGCGCTCGGGTGATTTCACATACCATTGGTACGCCCAGCCGATCCCGAGAAGCCCTACGGCAATCGAGACGGCGATTAGACCGTATTCCAGTCCGAGAGAATGGGTCGCTTCGCGCGCGGGCAGGCGTGCTTCGGCGCCTTCGAAGACGGGCGCGAGGAAATGCTCGAACCATGAACCGCCGCCGAGGACTTTGGGCCAGCCAATCCAACCACCAATCACGGAGAGGACGCCGAGCGCAATGAGCGGCTTGGCCATCGATCCGGGTGACTCATGTGGGTGGACGGTCGAGGGGTACCGGGACTGGCCGTGGAACGCGAGGAAGACCAGACGGAACATATAGAACGCGGTCAGTGCGGCGGTGATTGTCCCGACCAGCCACAAGAGCCAATGACCGATTGGCGACGAGAACGACTGCCAGAGGATTTCGTCCTTCGATACGAATCCGGCCAGGGGCGGGACGCCGGCAATCGCGAGCGCGGCGATCAGGAAGGTCCAGTAGGTGATGGGCATTGCCGTCTTCAGTCCGCCCATCTTGCGCAGGTCCTGCTCATCGGAGAGGGCATGGATAACACTGCCTGCACCCAGGAATAGGAGCGCCTTGAAAAAGGCGTGTGTCATCAGATGGAAGATGCCTGCGGCGAAGGCACCGACACCAAGCGCCAGGAACATGTATCCCAACTGACTGATAGTCGAGTAGGCGAGAACTTTCTTGATGTCGTTCTGGACCAGCGCCATGCTTGCGGCAAACAGCGCGGTGGCGGCGCCGATGATCGCCACTACGGCGAGTGTGACTGGTGCCAAGGCGAACAAAGTCGAGCAGCGTGCGACCATGTAGACACCGGCGGTGACCATGGTGGCGGCATGGATCAACGCGGAGACCGGGGTCGGGCCTTCCATGGCATCGGGAAGCCACACATATAGAGGTATCTGCGCCGACTTGCCGGTGGCACCCATGAAGAGAAGGAGTCCGATGGCTGTGATCAGGCCACCGGACACAGCGGCAACCGCCGGAGCGCGTTCGAACACCTCGATAAACGACAGAGTGCCGAAGTTCCAGAAGATCAGGAATATCGCCAGCGAGAATCCAAGATCACCGATGCGATTGACGATGAATGCTTTCATCCCGGCGCGCGCCGCGGAGGGACGCCGGAACCAGAATCCGATCAAGAGGTACGAGCACAGACCCACGCCTTCCCAGCCGATGTACATGACCAGGAAGTTGTCGGCCAGCACCAGAACCAGCATGAAAAAGACGAACAAGTTCAGGAACGAGAAGTAGCGCGGCTGGTCGGGGTCATGGCTCATGTACCCGACGGAATACACGTGGATCAGAAAGCCAACGCCAGAGACCACCAGGATCATCACCGCCGAGAGCGGATCGAGCATGAATCCGAACGGCACATGGAAGTTGCCGACGACGATCCAGTCAAACGGCGCAACCAGATATCTCCGCTCGGGGAGCGACAGCAGAGAGGCAAGTGCCCCGACCGACATCAGGAACGAGACGAGGATGGTCGCGCACCCGATCAGTCCGGATGTCTTCTTCCCCCAGCGGCGCCCGAAGAAGCCATTGAGCAGGAAGCCCAAAAGCGGCCAGAGGGGTATGGTCCAGAGGAGGGGAAGCATCGGGTCTGTTTAGCCGGCTGTCATCCTGACAGTGGCGAGTTTCTTACTCCTCGGAATGACAACGCTATTCATTTATCCCTTCAGCATGTTCAAACGGTCGACATCGACCGAGCCTTTGCGGCGGAACACCGCCACCAGAATCGCCAGACCGACCGCGGCTTCGGCCGCCGCTACAGTCAGCACAAAGAACACCATCACTTGTCCGCCGATGTCGCCATGGACACGCGCGAAGACCACCAGCAGCAGATTGGCGGCATTGAGCATTAATTCCACGCTCATCAGAATGATAATCGCGTTGCGCGCGGTCAGAACGCCGATCACGCCCAGGCTGAACAAGATGCCGGACAGGAGGATGTAGTTACCCAGCGGGACGGGCAGCAAGGTCATGCCTCTCCCCCGTTCCCGGCCGCCTGGTTGACTGGAGCGGCGGGCTGAAAATTCTCAGGCTCGCTGGGAGATCGGCGACGCGCGACGACCACGGCGGCGAGCACAGCCGCGAGCAGCAATAGCGAAGTCAGCTCGAATGGGAATAGATACTCGCCGAAGAGCGCCTTGCCGATCGAGCGTACACTGCCGAATTCCTGAGGCAGGACAGCGGCGCGGGCCCGACCGCCGCCGATCACGGAGATCAGTTCCGCCAGAAAAGCCGCTCCCGCCAGGGTGCCGAGGAGTCGGAGCCATGGGAGTTGATCGCGTCCGAACTCATCTTTTCGCAGGTTGAGCAGCATCACGATGAACAGGAACAAAACCATGATGGCGCCCGCATACACGATGATCTGCAAGGCAGCAATGAATTCAGCGGAAAGCTGGAGGAACAAGACGGCGAGCGCGACCAGTGTCACGATCAGATGGAGAACGGAGACGATGGGATTCTTCAATAGGATAACGCGCGCGGCGGCGATGATCGCCACGATTGCCGCCACCCAGAAGATGAGTTGATCTGCCATCGTCTACGAGAATCTCTTCACAAAGAAGGAACCGACCCGCGCCTCATGCGCGGCCGGAGCGGCAAGTATCGGGACAGGTCTGGAGGCAGTCAACCACGAAATCGGGCGAAACTGTCAAATCGAATGGGAGGAAGCTGAAGGGCGAAAGGGGGTTATGGGATGTGGTTCAGGACGGGCTACCTCATTAGAACGAGCTTGGTCACGACTTGACTGGCGCTGCTTGACAGACGGGCGAAGTACAGGCCTGAGGGGACGCTGTGGCCGCCGTTGTCCGTGCCGTCCCATTCGACAGAGGT
>JAGVEK010000531.1 GCA_020058315.1 Candidatus Zixiibacteriota bacterium | reverse complement strand
GGGAAGGGCCCGCTCTGGATCATGGCGCTCGCCAATCTGGGGCTGTATCGGTGGGAGCAGTCGAGAAACCTCTACGCCAAGCTTGAACGCCGCCTTCTCGCCGAGGGTCCGGGCAATTACTACAACCTCATCGACTGCGCATACTTCCTCGCCCTCAGCGATTACGGCCTGGGCCGGTGGCGGGAGACGCTGGATGATTGCCACCGCGGGCTTGCCTACCCGGCACCGCCTGAGATTCGCGAGATCCAGAAGTCCAAACTCAAGAAGCTGCGTGATTTGCAGAACGAAGTGAAACGCAAGACCGGGATGGAGGGAACGGGGAAGTAACTACGGCAAGACCGCACAATTCTTGGCACCGTGGTCCCGCCGTGTGAGCGGTCTACTCATAGCGCAGCGCATCGATCGGATTTAGGAGCGCAGCCTTCCTCGCCGGATAGAATCCGAAGAAGATCCCAATCCCAATTGAAAATCCAAACGAGAGCACGACTGAGAATGCCGAGATAATGGTTGGCCAGTTCACGAGGCTGGTGATAATGCGTGAACCGGCGACACCGAGAACAATTCCAGTAATCCCGCCGAGGAGGCTGAGCACCAGCGCTTCGATCAGGAACTGAGTGAGAATGTCCCGGGAACGGGCACCCACTGACATGCGAATGCCGATCTCGCGCGTCCTCTCTGTGACCGAGACCAGCATGATGTTCATAATCCCAATGCCGCCCACCAGCAGCGAAACGCCCGCAACGCTGGCCAGCAGATAGGTGAGAATATCCGTCGTTGCCGTGGCGGCGGTGGCAAGATCGGCCTGATTCCGGATTGTAAAGTCATCTGGATCGTACGCTGCGATCTTGTGTCTCATCCTCAGCAGATCGGTGATCTGACTTTGCGCTGCGGCGATTCCCGTCGGGCTGGCAGCCGAAACAAGAACTTGCCGAAGGCTGGGAGACCAACTCAGTCTGCGGGCGACCGTCGTATAGGGGGCAAGGATGACATCATCCTGATCCTGCCCCATGGCGTTCTGCCCTTTCTGCTGAAGCACGCCCACGACTTTGAACGGCACATTCCGGATGCGGACGGTCCGACCGACCGGGCTGGCATCGGGAAAGAGATTGTCGGCAACGGTCTTCCCGAGGACGCACACTTTGGCGGCGGATCGGACGTCCTGATCGGTGTAAAATTCGCCGTATGCCACGTTCCACTTTCTGATTTCCAGATAATCGGGGCCGGTTCCTTCGATTCCGGCCGCCCAATTCTGATTGCCGGCGATCACCTGCCCTCCTCCCCGGGTACCCGGTGACACAAGCGCCACCGCCGGGCATTCCTTCTGGATCGCGAGTGCGTCGTCCGCCGTCAGCGTCGTCATCGAACCGGCTCCGCCTCTGATTCCGCCAGTCTGCTGACTGCCCGGCAAAACGATCAGCACGTTAGTGCCAAGAGCGTTGATCTGCTGCTCAACCGAGTACTTGGCCCCCTGGCCAATGGCAAGCATCACGATCACTGCGCTGACACCGATGATGATCCCGAGCATGGTGAGAAACGACCTCATCTTGTTCCGCTTGAGTGCGCGGAATGCGGACAAAAGGGTATTCATGATCTTCATGGTTCCACCTCGTCCTCGATCACCGGCATTTCCTTGATCACCTCAGAGGCCCTCCTGGGTGCAATAACCGGCTTGTCAGCCTTGATCTTCCCATCGCGAAAAATGATCTGGCGCGTGGCAAATCCCGCAATGTCCTGCTCGTGAGTGACCAGGATGATCGTGATGCCGTTTTCGTTCAGTTGCTGGAATACCTCCATGACCTCCACACTCGTCCGGCTGTCGAGGTTTCCCGTCGGCTCATCCGCCAGCACGATGCGGGGGCTGTTAACCAACGCCCGCGCGATGGCCACGCGTTGCTGCTGACCACCTGAAAGCTGGGACGGATGATGATGAGTCCGATCCCCCAGACCGACCATGTTCAGGGCATCGAGAGCGCGCTGTTGGCGCTCTTTGTGTGAGGTGGCGCTGTACAAGAGCGGGAGCTCCACGTTCTCCATCGCGGAAGTTCGCGAAAGAAGGTTGAATCCCTGGAAGACAAACCCAATCTTCCTGTTCCTGATCCGGGCAAGCTCATCTCTGGTCAGCCGGCCAACATCGATATCTTCGAGGAAATAACTCCCCTTGGTCGGCTTGTCCAGACACCCGATGATATTCATGAAAGTTGATTTGCCCGATCCGGACGCTCCCATAATCGCGACAAATTCCCCTTGTGAGATCACAAGCGAAACACCACGCAAGGCGTGCACCTCGACCTCGCCCAACACGTATGTCTTGGTCAGATGATCGATGGTAATGAACTGCCCGCTGGCTTTTCCGGCGGGAGCGGCAGATTCCTGGCTGATCAATGCGGGACTCCCGGGACGCCACGCTGCCCCCCACCTGTCAGAGGACTGCGAGTCTGAGTCCCATTGATTGCCGTTGAGCTGATGACGCCCAAGACAACCTGATCTCCCGGCTTTAGAGCAGACTTGGACACTTCGGTGTATTTCCCATCTGTGATTCCGGTCCTGACCGGAATAGCCTTGAGCTTGCCGGTCGAACTGACGACCCACACACGCCCCCTGCCGGCCACCGGCGCATCGGTAAGCTTCTCGAACTCCGGGAAACTCTGGCTGATACCGAACTTGGTCCCTCCCGAGGGCCGGGCTGCAACCCGCACTATGGACGCTGCAGTATCGGGTCCCGCACTCGCCGAATCGTGCTGTCTCCTTTTCATCCAGGGCCGCGCGTCCCCGTGAGTGCCTGAGTCGCGGGCGGAACCTCCCGAATCAGCCCCGGCCTGAGAGAACCGCCGGCCATTGGTGCCGACGCCGCCAGTGGTGTCGATCAAGTCACCAGACGGCTGAAATCGGAGCGCCATGTTGGGAACGCGGAGAACATCATTGGCGGTGGCAACCAGAACCTTGACGTTGGCCGTCATGCCAGGCATGAGTTTCAAGCGGTCATTGTTCACATCGATGACGACAGTATAGTTCACTACATTCGAGACGGTCACGGGGGCGAGGCGAATCTGAGAGACGACCCCATTGAATGCCTGATCCGGATAGGCATCAACCGTGAAAGTCGCCTGCTGTCCGACACTGATTCCCCCGAT
>JAGVEK010000114.1 GCA_020058315.1 Candidatus Zixiibacteriota bacterium | reverse complement strand
ATCGCGCGCTGAAAGCCCGGCTGAGCGAGACGTTCTCGTTTGACCACATCATGAGTGCGGATCCCCGGATGGGCGATATCAAGCGCATGGCGGCACAGGTGGCCGTGACGGATGCGACGATTATGATTCGTGGCGAGAGCGGGACCGGCAAGGATCTGCTCGCCTCGGCCATCCACCAGAACTCGCCACGGAGAGATCGGCCGTACATCACGGTCAACTGCGGGGCGTTGCCGGAAACGCTTTTGGAAAGTGAGCTGTTCGGACATGTGAAAGGATCGTTCACGGGTGCGATCCGTGATCATGACGGGCTCTTTCGCGCTGCGGATGGGGGCACGCTCTTTCTGGATGAAATCGCGGAGACGACAACCGCAATCCAAGTGAAACTTCTGCGTGTTCTGGAAGACAAGAAGGTGACGCCGATCGGATCCACAAGTGGGCGCGCAGCAGACGTGCGCCTGATCGCCGCCACGAACGGCGATTTGGAAGCGGCCGTGCAATCGGGGCGGTTCCGCGCCGACCTGTATTACCGTCTCAATGTCATTCAGATCGTTGTCCCGCCGCTCCGAGAACGGCCGGAAGATATCGAACTGCTCAGCACTCACTTCATCGCGCGCAGTTGCGAACGCGCGGGATGCGCGGCGAAACGGCTCACTCCGGCAGCCTTGGACCTCCTCAAGCGTTACCGCTGGCCGGGGAATGTGCGTGAGTTACAGAATGTCATCGAGCGCGCTGTTGTTCTCTCCAAACAACCGGCGCTGGATGTCGCCGATTTCCCGGAGAAACTCTCGCTGGAACCAGCGGTGACTCCGGCATCTGAAGATCTGCCCTCCACGCCAACACTGGAGTCAATTGAGAAGGCCTACATCTATTGGGTTCTCAATCAGACTGAGTGGCAGAAATCCAAGGCCGCTCAAATCCTGGGCATCGACAACTCCACCCTCTACCGCAAAATCACCAAGTACAAGTTCGACCAGCGGGGCGCGCAGGGGGAACGTCCCACCGAGAATCCGCCGTCGTAGATACCGTACCGATCCAGACGATCAGAGATTTGCTTCTTGCCCTTGCAGAGCTGAGTTGTAATGGTGCCTGCCTTTCCCATGGCTTGCGCCATGGGGCACGATCTTTCGCCGCTGCGGGGCTCCAAGGCCGATTTACTGGCTTGTACGCTTTCCATGGATCTTTATGTGGCCCACCAGGAGCAAGTTCGCCTAAGGCGAACGACCCGGATGGTGGGAGGGTGAGCATTGAAGGCATCGGGCCAAGAACCCCACCATCCGCGCATTCCGCTTCGCGGAATAGGCTCCTGGTGGGCCACCAAGATTGCCGGGTAGTCTTTGGGGCAGTCTTGACGCTTGCCCGGCGGTTTGCTATTCTTGGAACCAGCGAGTTTGCTGCCATGAGCGACGACGACGATCATCGAGGTAACGGTCTTTCCACCCCCGTATTGGTCCTCAATCAGAATTACGAACCGTTGTCTGTATGCACCGCTCGCCGCGCGGTGGTGCTGGTGTTCATGGGAAAAGCGGAGGTGGTCGAGCATCTCGACGGTCGTGTGATTCACTCCGCCCTCCGTGCGTGGCCGATTCCATCGATCGTCCGTCTCGGCCTGTACATTCATCAACCCCCAAAACGGGTCTTGCTCTCGCGCAAGAACATCATCAAACGCGACGGTCACCGGTGCCAGTACTGCGGACAGTCACGCACCGCCATGACCGTGGATCATGTGATCCCCAAGAACAAGGGCGGCGATGAGATTTGGGAGAACCTCGTCTGCGCCTGTGTCCGCTGCAATAACCGCAAAGGTGACCACACGCCGGAAGAGGTCGGTCTCACTTTGCGCCGTCTCCCCCGCCGACCAAGCCACATCACGTTTATTCAGCGCTTCATCGGATTGGGCGATCACCGGTGGAAGCGGTATTTGTTCCTCGAATAGAACGACAACCCGGCAGACGCGTTGAACGCGCAGGGGCGTACTGCCATACGCCCCTGCGCATTGTGTCGCCCCCCGTGACGGTTAGTGTAGCTGGAGCGATGTCAATTCGAACGTCGAGATGACGTTCGCCGTGTCTCCCCCGTCGGGATATTCATAGTCGGTCATGATCAGGTTGTCGACTTCCACTCTGCGTCGAATGAGCCCCTCTGCCGAGATGAAGTCCATAAGATCAAGATCCTCCATAGGCGGATCGTAGATCCACTGAATCAGGTAACAATCGAACGAGCCGACGGAGTTCTTCGCGGTTTCGCGGCCGGTAATCTGCTTGTCGAGCCGGAGGATTTGATCGTCACCGGGTGGGCTGCAGGCCCATCGCTGCCCGAGGTGTTGAGGATATGGCAGGATCAGCGGAAGCGGATCGTACCACTCTGATCGCCCGCCTGATGCCATATCGAACGGACCAACCAGCGAAGCGATCAGGCCCTGAATCCCCTGAAATTGCCGACCGTGGAACATGACAGCCGGTCCACCAGCGCGCTGTTTGGGAAGCTCAAGTCCGGCTCCGATTTCGGAAGACTGGAGGTACAGCCCATCCGGCAGGTTCACGTAGCGGTTTTCCGGAGGCGGCGTCGGCCACTCAGGGAGCGTCGAAGTGGCATCAATCGTGTAGGAGTAGATACCAGGGAGGATCGTATCGACCCCGACCACTGTGGCGGTAATGGAAAACGTCAATGTGTCGTTGGGCTTCTTGCCGCGATAGTCGGTGATCGTCTGATAGTCGTATACCCACTGATTACCCATGGCCAGAGGGTAGATGAAGGACTTGACCTTCGGGTCGACCGACTTACCGCAACCGGTGAGAAGCATTCCTGATATCGCAATCGCAAGCAATGGTTTCATGTCGCCTCCTCGAGCACCTCTGGCCTCACGACTTAAACCAATATAGCGACAGCGGCCTACTATCGCAAGTGTAGCCGTGCGGTCAATGCAATTTGTGCGACGCCAGTTCGTAGGCACCGACCCAATCCCCGGTCGAACTAAAATACACGCTCACGCGCCGCCGAATGAGTCCTTGCGCTGACATCCAATCCACAATGTGCCAGTCCGCTTCAGGTGCACCTCTGATGTGGCGGATCCGCCAGCAGTCGAAACTCCCCGCCGGAGTTGTGATCGTCTCCCGTCCCTCAATCACCCGTTCGGATCGAAATGACCACGCGCCGCCGGAGTCATGACAAGTCCAGAGCAGGCCGGAATGCTGGGGGTACGCGAGGATCAGCGGCAACGTGTCCGCCGGGTTTGCTACTTGGGCGGCTGTCAGACCTTCGGGGTCCGGAAGGGCGGCCACCGACCCAATCGCGTTCGGGAACCCCGTCAAGGGCGGGCCGGTGGAACCAATGCCCGGCACGAAGGGAACCGACCGCGGCAATACCGGAGACCCGCCGTAAACTGTAAGCTTCCAGGATAAGAGATACATCCCCTCAGACAGATTGAGGTAGGTGCATTCAGGGATCCCGTAGGGCATCTCGGATCCGACCTCGATCGAACGCATCGTATAGGAAAGAACTCCCGGTCGGATCGTATCGACCTGTTCCACGGTCGCGCTGAGCGTGAATATTCCCGTCGTGTCAACCTTCAGCGGATTGCCGTATTCGTGCGTCCCCACACAGGTGTAGGTCCACTGGTTGCCTAACGCCAGGGGATAGGTGAACGTCTTGGATTTCGAATCGACGGACTTGCTGCAACCGGTGAGTAACATTCCTGATATCGCAATCGCAAGCAGTGGTTTCATGTCGCCTCCTCGGACGCTAATACCGTTGAGCCGGCTATCTATTCCAATCTATGTGGAACGGCGCAGTACCCACAGTGGGAATCGGGGGAAATGTCGATTGACCATCCGGACCTGCATTTCACCTACATCAAAGAGATGTCCGCGATGGCGGCCACAGCGTGCATCTACGACGTTCTCGATCTGGTTGACCTGATTGACTACGTCTTCTCCGGGGCATCTGTCCCACCACCCGATCCGGGGTGCATCTACATCGCCAATGGCGACATAGACTGTAACGGGATCGCCGACGTGTTCGACGTGGTGCGGCTGATTGATTACATCTTCAGCGGGGGGATGGGGCCTTGCGAGACGTGCGGGGGGGGAGGGCATGGGGCGGGAACTCGATGGATGAGGTGGACTGAGTGGACGCAGTGGACAGAGTGGACAACCCTGACGTATCACTTACTTGAAGCACGCCACATCCCTGCGCGAAAATCGGTAGACGAGATTGGGCGTGGCGGGTTTCTTGGCGACATGAAGGCGCTGGGTTACCAGACCATGGTTGCGGCGATGACGGGTAATGACCGGGGATACGACGGGCGGTTTTATGTCGGGGTGCTGTCGACCGGGATTTACTGTCTTCCCTCCTGCCGGGCGCGGCTGCCGCAGTTGAAGAATGTGCGGTTCTTTCCCACACGGGAGGAAGCGATTGCGGCGGGATTGCGGGGGTGCAAACGCTGCAAGTCGGCCCAGTTTCCCGATGTGCTGCCGGGGTGGCTCGGCGTTGTCCTGCGTTACATGCGTGAGCATCGAGATGAACGTCTGGATGAAGTTCGTTTGCGCGCGATGACGCAGGTGGACATCTCGACTGTCCGGCGATATTTCAAGGCGAATCTTCAGATGACACCGCTGGCGTTTCACCGGCGCGTGCGGCTGGGGTATGCGCGTGAGTTGATCGAGTCAGGCACCAGCTACCTCGCGGCGGCGTATGAGTGCGGATACGAGTCGGCGAGCGGGTTTCGAGAGGCATT
>JAGVEK010000022.1 GCA_020058315.1 Candidatus Zixiibacteriota bacterium | reverse complement strand
GCACCGATTGCATCGCCTTGGCACAACCGTTACCTGAGAAACAGTGAAGTGGCGGCCCTATCCATCCCGAGCATCGTGCTCGAAGCCGTCAATCATTACAGTTCCACCTACTACTTTCTGAGCCGGGTGGTAAACGCGGCACTTGCTGCCCGCGAAGGAGCAGAGCCTTCCTACGATGCTCCGGTCAATCAGCTCGCACTTAAACTGCCAGCGGTGGGCAGCATGGGGCAAGGCTGTATCTGGCTTTGGCGAAAGAACGTGTGAGCTGACGTGAACACCTGCTTGATTTGTGAATCCTCCGAGATGAGCGAGGCCTTTCGACGAGAAGGGTATGCGTACTTCCGCTGCCGATCATGTGGCGTTCTCTTGGTCGACCTTCAGTTGGCGCCGGCAGAGGTATTCTCGCATTATTCGGAGTCCTACTACGAAGCGGAGGCTTCCGGCGCCGACACGGGCAGGCGAGGCTATCCATCCTACCGAAATGCGCGAACCAGCATGGAGGCGTCATTCGTTGACAAGTTGGATGTCGTACGTCGCCATGTCTCTTCCGGGCGTCTCCTCGATGCCGGCGCTGCCTATGGACTCTTTCTGTTGACAGCGGCTCCTCACTTCGAATGCATGGGAATCGACGTGAGCGAGTACGCCGCCTCCGTGGCCCGTAGTGAGTTTGGCATGAACGTCCGAGCAGGGGATATCGAGCACACGGAATTTCCGGACAATCACTTCGACGCGGTCGTGCTCTGGGACATCATCGAGCACCTGATTCACCCAGTCGAAGCTCTGACAGAGGTGCATCGAGTCCTGAAACCGGGCGGGTGGGCGTTCATCAGCACAGACGATGCGGCAAACTGGCTTCCTCGTATGCTGGGATCTCGTTGGTGGGCGCTCGGCGCTCCGATGCATCTGTGCCATGTTTCAAAGCAGGGCATTTCGATTGCGTGCAAGCGGGCCGGCTTCGCACACCATGAGTTCGTCAGCGATCCCAGATCGTACGGCGTAGCCGAAGTCATCAAGCACTTTGGCGTTTCCTATCAAAACGCCGCCTTGATGCGATTCGGCGACTGGATGCAGGGGAATCCGCTCGGTCGACTGGTGTTCCACATCACTCGGCCCGAACAATTCATTGCCATCGCACGCAAGGCCGATGTTTCCGCATGAAAGTACTCCTGATCATCCCGGCACACAATGAAGCCGACAGCCTGCCCAGCCTGATCCGAGACATTCGATCCTGTGCAGCGCATTACGATGTCGTTGTCGTGGACGATGCATCGACGGATGACACTGCACGCGTTGCGCAGCAACTGGGAGTCCCTGTTCTACGCTTGGCTGCCAACCTCGGGATTGGTGGCGCGGTACAGACCGGCTTCAAGTACGCCGAGCGAAACAACTACGACATTGCGGTCCAGGTAGATGGTGACGGGCAGCATGACCCGGCTTGGCTCGAGACGCTGATCCAACCAATCCGGCAAGGAGAGGCCGACTGCGTGATCGGCTCGCGTTACACCCACGCCGCACCCGATGTCGCATACAAGACGCCGTTTCCCCGGCGTGTCGGCATGTATTGCTCGACTGGAGTCTTGTTCCTGGCGACGGGCCTGCACGTTACCGACACCACCTCGGGCTTTCGGGCGCTGGCTAGACCTGTGCTCGAGTACTTTGCCCGCTCCTACCCAGTGGATCATCCTGAGGCGGAGACGCTTCTCATGCTCCACCGTGCCGGATTTCGGATTCTAGAGGTGCCGGTAAGAATGCGCGGCAGAACGAGCGGCGAGTCCCTGTTCACGTTTACCAAGGCCTGCCTCTACCCGCTTCGGGTTGTGATCGGATTTGCCGGGCTGCTATTTCAGCGAAGAAGGCCCGCGCGGTGAACGCGATGCAGCCGCGCACGCTTGGCATACTCCTGACGCTACTCGTACTCGTCCACACGTTGCATCTGGTCCGATCCAATAGACTCAGCGCGCATCTGGCCATCAGCTGGGTCGTCACCGAGGTGGCGTTTCTGACGCTATGCATCTTCGACTGGCCGCTGGCGTTGGTTCGGTCGGTATTCGGCGCAGGCAACACATTGGTCGGCGCGTTGTTCCTCGGCGTGGCCTGGATGGCCTTCTTGATGCTCGATAGCTTGACCCGCATCTCGGCGCTGACCACCAAGCTCAAGGAAGTGAACCAGGAACTCGCCCTCCTGCGCGAGTGTGTCGACCGGAAGCAGGCAGACGGCCCGCGCGACCCATGAAGTCCGGTCGCGTTTTATTTCTGATCGCGTCGACCTGGATCTCGGCAACGATCTACGCGTACGGAGTCTTCGTCGGTTACATCGTGCGGCCGGGATTTGTCGTGCATCGCCTTCACGACCTGTTTGCCACCTTGAAGGCCGGCTACCTCCAGTAGGTCATGACCCAGTTTCTTTCCATCGCAATTCCGATCACGCTGTTTTCTCTCGCCTGTTTGGGCCTGGGCGCGCTGGTGCTGAGCGCCTTCCCGCGGCGCCCGGCCGAGACCGCACCAACCGAGGCGATCATCGCGTTTCTTCTGGGGCAGGGTGTGCTTGGCAGCCTGTTACACCTGCCCGCCGTGTTCGGGCTGTTCTCGTTGACACTGGTGCTCGCGATCGCAGTGCCCCTCGGCGTCTGGGGCCT